>JBAVVF010000249.1:0-3022 GCA_049697155.1 Anaerolineales bacterium | reverse complement strand
GACATCCTTTGCGAAGCTGTCGCCCACCATCAAGGCCTCCGCGGCCGGGATGCCGAGGTCGCTCAGGATGTGACGATAAAACGCCTCCCCTTTGGGCAGATGCGTATTCTTGAAGGAATAGATCCGGGAAAAGTATTCGTCGAGTCCGGCGCGGGCCAATGCGCCGCGAATCTGACTCAGGCTGGAGATATTGGCGCTGGTGGCAAGCCCAGCGCGCCGCCCGCTGGACTGAAGATAAGCCAGCACCTGCACGACGCCCTCGACGACTTCGATCGTCGGCCACTCGACCATCGGAACCGTCGAGGCGGGATCGTCGCGCATGACGGTGTCGCCCCAATCAAAGAGGATCGTTGGGTAACGGAACCTTTTTTCCGGCACAGGCAGCTCCTAATCGTCGGGGATGGCCAGGGCCTGCTGCGCGGCAGGCGTAGTTACCAGCAGGAGAATAATCATCACCACAGCCGAGGAAAGACACCACATGCAGGTTGCGCCGATGACGAAGGGCTCCAGAAACGTCAGATAGATCGAAAACAGCACCCCAAAGATACACATGCCCCACATGGCCAACATCGACGCTTTTTTGAGGGCAGCCGGTCCGAATTGCCAGGCGGCCCAGGCGGCCAGGATCACGAGGTTCCCGATGAAGCCCAGCAGGCCGACGGGGAGAACGCCAAACAGGATCGCATACCTGCTGGTTTGAACTTCCGGGCAACCTCCCAGCGGACCACATATCACTTCAGTGCCTGTCGATTCGACAAATGTCAGATAACCCGAAACCACGAGTCCGCCAAGGACCGCGATGGGAATCGCCCACTTATACCAGTCCTGGATCAGAGGGTTTGACGACGTTCCCCTGGCATGCAGGATCGGAACAAGGATATTGAGAACGAAAACGATGAAAGCGACTGCCGCAAAAACGAACGTGAGTCCGCCGGTTTGGAGCAAATCCAGAGCCGGAGGAATGCCGAGAAAGGCAAAGAGGGGCAGGACCCAGGCCAGCCAGCCTTTATCTGTCCGCACGGGAGCATCCCGAAGACTCAATATTATGGAGGCAAACCAGGTAATGATCAATGCGATCAGGACGATCACAGCCAGCGTATTGCCGGCGGGGTATCTCATGAATTTATCTATCATAGTCACCTGTCTCGATGAAGTTTATGTCTGGTTTTGCTGAAGGACGGGATGATTATAAATCCTTTGCGGGAGTCAGATCGATCGCGACCGGCAGCGCCGTCCGGGCCCACTCGTCGGGCGTGTTTTCGTCGTCCATTTCGTGATATTTCTCCGCCACCAGGTGGCGGGCCATCCGGTCTTCATCCGGCTCCCTGACGAGACGCGCGGTCCCGGCGAAGGTCTGCCCCGCGATCCGCACCGTGACGGAGGGGTTTTTCATAAGGTTCTTCACCCAATCAGACTTATCCCGGCCGCCGGACAAAATATAAAGTGTGTTATTTCGGAGCCCGAACCAGATCTCGATCTCGTGCGGACGCCCGCTCACACGTCCCGTGGTGGTGAGATAACAGTATTCTTCCTTCGCCAGGAGAGGGTTGATTTCGTTCATTGTTTGTGAGCCACAACCCCAAAAGCGCGCGGGGCACGCGTCACGCGCCGGAAACCGGCCTCCTGCAGGCGGCGCATGACTCCGGCCGTCACTCGCGCCCCGCTCTTGCTCTCGGGGTCGCCGATGTAATGAAACATCTTTCCGTTGTGTTTCAGCACACGGAAGGACTGCTCGTAAAACGCCAGGGAATACAGGTCGCCGGCCAGGCTGAACATGGGCGGGTCGTGGATGATGACCGAAAAGGACTCCGCCTCGAACTTCTCGATCTCGTCGAACGCATCCCCGATGACCTGGGTGATGTTTGGATTCCCGAACAGCGCCCGGGACCAGGGATTCAGCCGGGCCATGTCCTGGGCGGTCGGGTCGATCTCGATCGTGACCACGCGGCGGGCCGTCTTGGCGGCCTCGATGGCGGTGTAGCCGAGTCCGGTCGTTGTATCCAGCACGTCCCCTTTGACGGGCGCGACCGCCTTGATCTTGTTGAGGGTGTCCTGGTGGGGGTTGGTATCCTTGATGCGGTGCATGGGGATGCCGGAAATGAGCATCGTCGGGGCGGAGTCCGTTGGCATCAGCCCGTAGACCCGCCCGGAGAACTCGGAGAAGCTCTTGATGGGCCGGGCAGTATGGTTCTCCACCGTGTAGCAGGCAACTTCATTTTCGCTGATCTCTTCCAGACTCTTCCAATCAAGAGTTTCGCCCGTGGGAAACAGGACGCAGTCCGCCTGAAGCTGGACCTCGCTCAGGGTCAGGTTCAGATCGAGGGATACCTTCAGATCCGCCTGAGCCTTCTTCCGGGCCGCAAGCATTTGTACGGACTGAAAGTGAGATAGGATGATCATATTGACGGTAGGGGCGAGTCTGAGACTCACCCCTACATCATTCCCAGCCCGCGGGCCATCATCACCGCGGAGAAAAGAATCAGAGCGATGGCAAAGGTTTCCAGGCGCAGGATGAGCTTGATGCGTGTAACCTCACGATCTGAAATCTCAGGGACCTGGTTCAGCGCCAGGGACTTGCGCCAGGAGAGGAAGCGGAGCGTCGGGTAGAGCGAGAGCAGTCCGGCCAGGGCGAAGCCGAACATCTTGATCCAGAAGAACCAGTTCTGGACGTAGAATGCGGCGCCCTTCTCGAAGTAGAACACGCGCAGGAGTCCGACGATCACAAGCACCGCTGCGGAAACCCCGTAGAGGATATCCATGATTTGAATCCGGCGGGCTTCGGCCAGCGACAAATCCTTACGGAAAGTGATGTGTTCGTAGATGATTGCACCGGTCAATGTGAACGCCGCCAGATGATGTAAAAAAGCCATGAGCGCGCTTGTCATTTCTGCCTCCTATTGTAGGGCGGGATGCTTCGCGTATCCTGCTCTACACGAATTGCTCTGATTCTACTCAAAAACCTTACAGTTCCCTGAATCATATGATTTATATGCCGGTTGTCAATTGCACAGAAAGGCAAAAT
>JBAVVF010000248.1:0-2637 GCA_049697155.1 Anaerolineales bacterium | reverse complement strand
GCCGCCGCTGACGGTGAGCAGGCCGTTCTCATCCCAGATCGCATGTTCGCGCGATTCCCGGGAAGGGTCCGCTTTGCCCGTGTTGACGACCGGGCGCAATCCCGAATAGGTCGAGACGACGTCGCTGAGGCCCAGCTCCAGCTCGGGGAATACAAATTGTAATCCGGTAAACAAATATTCCACTTCCGCCATGCTGATGGACGGATCCGTTTGCAGCTGCGGGCCGTGATCGACGTCGGTGGTGCCAAAGAGGACCGCGCCTTCCCAGGGCAATGCAAAGACCGGGCGCCCGTCACGCGGGTGCAGAAAGGATACCGCCCGCGTCAGCGGCAGACGCTGGAATGGAAACACGAGGTGACTGCCTCGCAGCGGGCGCAGGCGCGGCCTTCTGTCGACCTTGCCGCGCAGCTCGTCCGCCCAGGCCCCGGTGGCATTGATGACTACCTTCGCACAGACTTCTGTCTGTCGTTCGACCTCGCCGGAGGTATCGCGCAGGACGGCGCCACAGACCCTTCCGTTTTGAGTCCGCAACAGCGAATCGACGCGGGCATAGTTCAAGGCCAGCGCGCCGTCGGCAACGGATTCCCGGAGCAGGCGCAGGACCAGGCGGGCGTCGTCGGTGTTGGCGTCGAAGTAACGATAGCCGCTGCGCAGAGCAGGCGCCGTCAGCGACGGGCACAGTTCGCGCATGTCATCCAGGTCGTAGGAACGGTGGGACCATTGGCCAGCCATGATGTCGTAGATCGTGAGTCCCATCCCAAAGACCCAGCCGGGGATGTGATCCCCCTGCAGACAGGCATATAAAAACCCAAGCCGGTTGACGAGCCCTTTGCCCTGCTTGAGCAGATATTCGCGCTCGCGCACCGATTCCAGCGTCAGTTTGATCTGGGCGTTCTTGAGATAGCGCAGTCCGCCGTGCACGAGCTTGGAGGAGCGGCTCGACGTGCCCGAGGCAAAGTCATCCGCCTCGACGAGCAGGGCGCGCAGTTTCGCATGCGCCGCCTGACGCAGGATGCCCGCGCCGGTGATACCGCCGCCAACAATCAACACATCCCATTTTTGATCCAGCTCTCCCCAGGCCCGATCGCGCCAACCGCGAGTCCATTCCATACGATTCTCCAACGAAAGATTTAGATGTCACCGGAAGATCTTCACCGCGAAGCACGCGAAGGTCGCTAAGATTCTCTTTTTTCTTGGCGGTCTTCGCGCCCTTCGTGGTAAAAGCTCCCCTGTCTCAGTGGTCGACCTGCAATAGCTTTCCCGGGTTCATCATCCCATCCGGGTCGAAGGACGTGCAGACCGCCTGCAGCGCGTCGATGCCGAGCGCGCCTTTTTCAGCGGGCAGGTATGGCAGGTGATCCGTGCCGACGCCGTGCTGGTGCGAGATCGTCCCGCCGTACTTTTGCAGCGTCAGGCTGGCCTGATGTTTCATGTCCTGCCAGCGCGCCAGCAATTCATCAGGATCAGGCGTCCGGCGGAAAAGATAGGTGGTGTAAATGCTCGCGCCGTCGTGATAGACGTGCGACAGATGTGCGAAGGCCAGCACCTTTTCATTGCGCCTCGACATCGCCTCGACAATTGCCCGCGGGATCGCGCTCGATGCTTCGTGCACCTGTGCCCACGGCAGGGCAGTCTCGAGGGTATCGATGGCAATGCCTTTTTCCCAAAGTGTGTTGCGCAGATACGGCGTGAGAAAACGACTCTTCTCCCAGGTATGCCCCACCACCGTCCCGACAAACAGCCCGCCGTGTTTGCGGCACAGCGCGCCGACGTCCCGCCGCGTGCGATGGAAGGAACGTCGCGACCCCGTCACACCAAAGATCATCAGACAGCGCACATCGCCGTAACCGATCGTCCGCAGGCCGCGGTCTGCAATCCCCACCCAGCTTTTCCCGGAAAGAATGAGCGTGGTCTCCGTCTCGAGCGGGCTGCTCAGGCGCAGCATCGAGACAGGCAATTCATTCTGGACGATCTCCCGTACTGCGTCGCTGCCCTGCTCCCAGGACGGGAAGAAGACGCCGAAAAAGCTTTCCGCCTCAGGCAGGCGCCGCACGCGGACCTTGGCCTGCGTGATGACCCCCAGCCTCCCCTCCGACCCGAGCAGCATTTCGCGCACGTCCGGCCCCGCGGCCGAAGCCGGGACCGGTTTGATCTCCAGCCGACCGCGCGGCGTCTCGACCGTACCGCCCGCAAACAATCCCTCGATCCGGCCATAGTGATAGGACTGCTGCCCGCTCGAACGCGTTGCGATCCAGCCGCCGAGGGTTGAATACTCGAACGATTGCGGGAAATGGCCGAGCGTATACCCGCGGGCTTTCAATTGTTTTTCCAGCGCGGGCCCAGACACGCCCGCCTGGAACGTCGCCAGACAACTGGTCTCATCGAGGTCGAGCAGACGCGTCATTCGTTCGAGAGAAAGAGTCAGCACCGGCGCATCGGACTTCACGGGATTGATGTGACCGACCACGCTGGTCCCGCCGCCGTAGGGAATGACCTGCGCGCCGGCGTCCCGCGCGTAGGCCAAAAGGTCGCGCCCATCTTCGTCGGTTTGCGGGAAGGCCACACCGTCGGGGAATGCCGCGACGCGCCCGTAACGCAGGTCCACCCAATCGGGCCGGGATTGCCCGCGGGCATGGC
>JBAVVF010000247.1:0-6438 GCA_049697155.1 Anaerolineales bacterium | reverse complement strand
TTTCGCCTGAAGATTTCAAGACCTGGGTTCTGTTGGACACCTTCGACATGTATTCGCCGTCATACGATCAACCTCAAACATTCGAAGAAGTAGCGCGATTGCTGGCTCAAGAGAATTTTGTCAATATCCACCGGCATCCTCATGGTGGCATTGCTGTCGCTGCCACGCGTCGAGAATAAGGCATTTTATGTGCGGGATCGTAGGCTTGCTTACCAGAGAGCGTCCTGTTCGGCAGTCAGATGAAGAGTGCCTGAAACGGGTGATGAACAAGATCGCATATCGTGGCCCGGATGGCTCCGGGGTATGGAGATCTGAGAGCGTATTGCTTGGGCACCGTCGATTAAGTATCATTGACTTGTCTGAGGCAGGCGCACAGCCCTTTGAGATTGCTGAAAAAGGATTGGCAATCACTTTTAATGGGGAAATTTACAATTTCAAGGAGATTCGGCAGACTCTGATCTCCCATGGATATACATTTCACAGCCACTCCGACACTGAAGTTATTTTGCTGGCTTATGATCACTATGGCATCGACTTTCTTTCGCATTTCCGGGGAATGTTTGCTTTCTGTCTGTTCGATCAGAAAAAGAATATTGCTATCCTGGCCCGTGATCCGGCCGGCGAAAAGCCTCTTTATTACTATCTGGACTCCGATAAGTTGATCTTCTCGTCTGAGATTAAAGCGTTTCATGCTTTTCCCGAAACTGATCTTGCGGTCGATGAGGAATCTGTGAGGGCATTTTTTGTACTTCAATACATCCCTGGACCGCATACCATCTATCGTCAGATCAAAAGGTTGCCTGCAGGTTCAGCGCTTAAAATTGAGCTTCGAAATTGGGATGCACACCTGGTTCAATATTGGTCCATTGAAGGCGGCAGAGCACATCCATCGACACCTGGTGAAATAGAAGAACTTCTTCTCGCGAGTGTGCGCTATCGCCTGATTGCGGATGTGGAAGTTGGTCTGCTCCTGAGTGGTGGCATTGATTCCACGTTGCTGGCCCTGCATTCAAAGCGGGCGGGCAGCAACCCGCGCGTATTTTCGGCCGGTTTTGAGCGGGATGAGCTTGACGAAACCCACTTTGCTCGTCAGATTGCTGACCACCTGCAGATGCAGCAGGTGGTCATTAACGGTGGTCAACTTGACCGCGACACATTTGATCAGATCATTTTCCATGCTGATGAGCCGCTGGGTGATCCTGCTTGCATACCTACATTCCTGCTGGCGCGCGAGCTCTCCAAGTATGTGAAGGTAGTTCTTTCGGGCGAAGGTGCGGATGAGCTGTTTTGGGGATATGATACATATCGCTATGAAAGAGTCTGGCGTCAGTTAGCGTGGCTGCGCCCGCTTGCGGCGCAATGGCCGGGCTTTAGAAAGCTGGTCAGCAAATGGGAAGGTTCGCCCCACGTCCATCCTGCCTTTACCCGTCTTGCAAAGCTTCTCTCTGCTTCATATGACCTTGGTCCCTCCCGCTGGACGTCCGTTTTTGCGGATCACACGATTGACCGCCTCATGCCATCTGTAAGCTCGGCTTCCGCCATCTATCTCGAGGAAATGGAGTCCGGACTGTTGCAGCTGCGGTCGAGGATGAATTCTTTGACGGGGGACTTGTCAGGCGATCTGCTCTACTGGCTGGCAGATGACCTTTTGGTCAAGGTGGATCGCATGACCATGGCTCACGGTGTGGAAGCGCGTGCCCCCTACCTTGATCCGGACCTGATCGCTGCCGCGCTGGCGCTGCCGGAAAAGTACAAGATGAATGGTTCCATGGGAAAATTGGTGCTGCGCCATCAAATAGAGAAATACTTCCCTGGGGACCTGGGAAAGGCCTTTGCCCGCCGCAAAAAGCATGGGTTTGAGGTGCCGGTCACGGATTGGCTCAAGACGACCTTGCGTGAGCAAGTGGAAGACCGGCTATCGCCTCAAAAACTATCCCAATCAGGATTATTGGATCCGGCTTACGTGCGCAATTTATGGCGTACATTTTTGAGTACACCGAACGAAACGCCCCTGCGCAGAAAACTTTGGCTCATCGTTTGCTTCCAATCCTGGCTTGAGTTTCATCAGCGTCATTTTGACTTGCATGAGGCGGCAAACTGAAAATGGATGTAAAAACTCTTCGCATCCTGTTTGTCCACAGCGGCTCTGATCTCTATGGTGCCAGTCGGTCACTGCTTCGCCTAAGCTCACGTCTGGTCCGCGATGGCGCAAGAGTGATGACGGTCCTTCCCTACAAAGGCCCGCTTGTTGAAGCATTGCAAGCCAATGGAATTGAAGTGGTCATCCGGAATGATTTGCCCGTGATTGAGCGTGAAAGGGTTAAGAATCTATCTGGTATGATAGGGTTGGCAGTAAACCTCTTTTCTTCTTGGATCAGTTTATCCAGGCTGATGGGAACATTTCAACCGCATCTGGTACATACGATCACATCTGTGATCCCCATCCCGGGCCTGGCTGCGAAATTCAGGACGATACCTCATGTATGGCATATTCGTGAGTCGTTCGGTGAATTTGGTTTCTGGTGGAAGTATTATCGGCGCTATATCAACTGGTTATCTTCTGTAATTGTATGTGTGTCCGCACCAATAGCTGAACAGTTTGAATCAGAAGTGCGTGCTGGAAAGGTCACAGTTATCCATAATGGTTTTCCGTCTGCAGAATTTGCGGCGGTCGGTGTTGAACGCATCCTGGCGTTTAAGTCAAAGTTTGCTCTTGACAAAGCAGAGTCGCTAATTGGCGTAGTAGGCAGGATTAAGTTGCGCCGGAAGGGTCAGGAAGTGTTTGTTGAGGCGGCAGGTTTGCTGCGGGATCAATATCCCAACGTGCGCTTCCTCTGTGTTGGCAGCCCATTCCCTGGCAATGAATCTCATCTTGAGAACCTGGAAAAGCTTATCCGTGAGCGCGGCCTGGCTGATTATATTATCTGCACTGGCGATGTGGATGATATAAAAGCAGCCATTTCTGCGCTGGATATTCTGGTTCTGCCTTCTGTGCAGCCCGAGCCATTCGGCGGGGTCGTTGTGGAGGCCATGGCGCTGTCCCGCCCGGTTGTCGCATCCCGCATCGGCGGGAGTATTGAACAGGTTGCTGAAGATGTCACGGGTTATCTTGTGGAGCCGGGAGATGCGAAATCGCTGGCGGACGCGCTTGTCAAACTTCTTGAAGATCCTGATCGACGCCGAAGGTTTGGCGAGAATGGGCACATCCGATTTCTAGAAAAGTTTGAATTTGAATCTTTCTATCGGAGAATTCTGGAGCTTTATGAACAAATCGTTGCGGCCGGGCATTTTTCAGACAAGTAGAAGGTCAAGAAAATATCCCGAAGAGTGTGCTGCATGAAACGAATCCTGGTGACTGGCGGAAGTGGCTTTATTGGCACCAATCTGATTGATGAGCTATTGGAAAGAGGTGCCGAACTTATCAATCTTGACATTAAGCCGCCCCCAAAAAAGTCGCATCAGCCCTATTGGCAAAAGTGCGACATCTTGGATTCTGACCTGACTATGAGGCGTTTTGAGAAATTTCAGCCCACTCATATTATTCATCTGGCCGCACGCACGGATACCCTTTCAAACAGCTTGGATGATTATAGAGTCAACACGGAGGGAACGAATAATATTCTGCGCTGTATTAATTCACTGCCAACTTCCCAAAGAGTAATCATTACTTCATCTCAATTTGTCCTGGCTCCTCCCGGACTGCCGCGGGACGATGAAGATTACAATCCCATAGGTGCATATGGAAGGAGCAAGGTGTTTGCTGAGAAAGCCACAAGATCTGCCGGGCTGAAGTGCGTGTGGACAATTACCCGCCCGACGAATATTTGGGGGCCCTGGCATCCGCGCTATCCGAAGGAATTCTGGCTGGTGTTGAAAAAGGGGCTTTACTTCCACCCCGGTGGAAGGCCTGCTATCCGTTCCTATGGCTATGTAAGGAATATAGTTTATCAGATGATGAAGATCCTGGAGGCGCCGCCATCTTTGGTGGACAAGAAGGTTTATTACCTCGGCGATGCGCCTATTCCCTTGATCGATTGGGTGAATGGGTTTGCATTGTCAATCACAGGAAAGCCCGCAAAGATTGTACCCAGGGCGGCGCTACAGGCGCTCGCGATGACAGGAACTTTGTTCAAGAGGATTGGCATTCGCTTTCCCATCACTCTTTCCAGATACCGCAGCATGACTGAAAGCTATTTTAGTCCGATGGATGTGACAATCAAGAAATTTGGTTCCCCGCCCTTTTCTCTCGAAGAGGGGATCAAGGAAACCGTTGATTGGCTCAATCGTTATTGGGATGGAAATCTTTCTTAACTTCCGGAGTGCAAAGTGACATTGCTGATCGATCTAAACGTCAACGAAACCAATTATGCGACGGCAACGCAACAGATCCAGGCCTGGGCAGAGACGGAGGGGAGTCACTATGTTTGTGCTGCCAACGTCCATACCTTGATGGAAGCACACGACTCGGTTGTTTTTCGAAAAGTTGTGAGCAATGCAGATCTTGTCGTTCCCGATGGAATGCCCCTGGTCTGGGTTATGCGTTTGAAGGGACAGCAAAGACAGACTCGGGTTTACGGGCCCACATTGATGCTGCATGTTCTGGAGGCGGCCGCGCGGGAAAATTTACCGGTAGGTTTTTATGGGAGCGGACCTGAGGTGTTGGACGCGCTCATCAGCCGGGTACAGGCGCACTATGGGAGCTTGCGCGTCGCTTTTTCCTGTAGCCCACCGTTTCGCGCAATGCGACCGGAGGAAGACCTGGCCATTATTGAGCAGATAAATCAATCTGGCGCGAGAATATTGTTTGTTGGGCTTGGATGTCCCAAACAGGAAATCTGGATGGCAGAGCATCATGGTAAAGTTAGAGCAGTTATGATTGGCGTGGGCGCGGCATTTGACTTCCATGCGGGTTTAAAGCGGCAGGCCCCGGGCTGGATGCAAACGATGGGGCTGGAATGGCTTTTTCGTCTTTTTACCGAGCCCCGTAGATTATGGAAGCGTTATCTCTATCATAACCCGCGCTTTCTGGTTCTGGCCACTGCTGACGTTCTGGGTCTGCTGAAAAAAGGCAATTGAAATATGCTGAGGCGCTTTTCAATCAACTTCGCTTTGTTTTCGATGACGTTGGATGGCATAAGTGTAGTCTTCTGCTTATGGTTTTCCGCTGCTATTCGTCCTGCAATGAATGCTCTTTCATTCATCAAACCGATCGACCAGGCAGGCATTCTGCCATCCTCATTATACATTTGGTTTCCCATGATCTGGGTGGTTATTTTTTCATCCCTGTCGATTTACGATGGAAGAAAATTCCTGCGCGCGGCTGATGAACTTGCAGCTTTGTTCTTGGCCACCTTTGTTGCATCCATATCGACTGCCGGGCTATTATATTTTTCATATCGCGAAGTTTCTCGTGCGCTCTTCATCATATTTGTGGCAGGTGCATTTCTCTTGTGCTTGTTTTGGCGCGTGCTGGCCAGGATTTATTTTCGCACTCGGCGCGAATCTTCTACTGTTTTCCGGCGCTTGTTGGTTGTGGGGACGGGTCCTCTTGGGCAGGCGGTCGGGAAGAAAATTCAAGTTTCGCCCTCAGAAAACCTGATCTTGATCGGATTTGTGGATGATGGGTATAGTGGGGCGGACAGAGCTGCGGCATTGGGTCGGCTTGAAGATATAAAAGTACTTATTAGTAAACATGAAGTGACGGATGTTGTCATTGCTCTGCCCTATTCTGCTTATCATAAGATGTCTGAGGTCATTACATGCCTCGGCGATCTTCCTGTGGGGGTTTGGATCGCCCTTGGCTTTTTCGATCTGGCTTTATACCGCACAGATCTCGATGACTTTGCGGGTATCCCAATGCTTGATCTGCGCGCCTCCGCAATTGACGATTATCAGCTCATGATCAAGCGTGCCTTCGACCTCTTTTTTGTCCTGTTTGCTCTGCTGCCTGCTCTTCCGTTAATGGCACTATCGGCTCTGATGATCGTTCTCGAAGATGGCATGCCCGTGTTGTTTCGTCAGAAGAGGGTGGGCGAGAATGGGCGGTTATTTGAAATGCTCAAGTTCCGGACCATGGTCAAGAATGCGGAACGGCTGCAAAGCCAGGTGGAGAGGCGGGATGCAGACGGGAATCTTATCCACAAATCGAAGGATGACCCGCGTGTCACACGTGTCGGACGCCTGCTACGCCGCTTCAGCCTGGACGAACTTCCGCAGCTTTTCAATATTGTTGCCGGGACGATGAGTCTTGTTGGCCCCCGCCCCGAAATGCCTTACCTGGTTGAGAAATACCATCCCTGGCAAAGAAAACGTTTTGCTGTTCCGCCTGGTCTGACGGGTTGGTGGCAGGTCAATGGTCGCAGTGACCGGCCCATGCATCTCCACACAGAGGATGATCTTTATTACATTCAGAACTACTCCATCTGGCTGGACCTGCAG
>JBAVVF010000246.1:0-1783 GCA_049697155.1 Anaerolineales bacterium | reverse complement strand
ACTGTGGGTGGTAAAGGCTGCAGCCAGTACCCCAGAAATTCACACAGACTGAACTTTGACCAGATCAGAATACCGATCCCGGCCGCAATAAAAACCATGGATGCCAGCGCCTCGAGCTTGATGGGCCAGCGCCGCACACTTTCCTTGCGGTTCCATTCATCGCTTGCTCTTCTTCTTTCCGCGGGCGACAACGGGATTCCAAAGGTGTGCGCGGAGGCAGCCAATACGATCGCACCTGCCACGATCAGGGCTGCGCCGACGAGCTGGAGCAGGTAAACCTCTGCCATGCAGGGATTTTACCAGTGCTTATTCAGCACCAGCTGAAACCCTGGACGGGGCTGCCTTGAAAAGAGCCGTTCCAAAATTTTAAGGCAGCCGCTCTTGACGGGCCCCGAGAAAGAGGGAGTAAAATAGAACATGTGTTCTATTTTGGAAGGAGGACGTATGTCTACCAACCGCCAGTTCTCTTTGCACGATCAGGCCTTGACGGAACTCGCGAATGAAACATCGGCATCTGCGGCCGTGAACCGGCCGGCGCCGGTTGTACCGGACCTGAGTGACGTGCTGGCACGGATCGGGACTCTGCCCCCGGAAGCTTTGTTTTTGGGCATGGCCTCCGACGGCTTGCCGGTGCTGTTGAATCTGTACGATCCACATCCCGGCCCAATGCTGATCGCTGGCGATTCAGGTGCAGGCAAGACAGCTTTTCTCCAGACGATTGCACAGACCGTTACACAAACTCACAGCCCGGACGACATACGCTTCGGAGTGATTACGAACTATCCCGACGAATGGGAGAGCATTGCCGAGACTCCGCGTCGTCTCAGCGTTTTTGCGGTTGGGCACACCGGCACTCGGGAATTCATAGGCTCGCTGACGGCCTGGGCACATGCAAACAAGTCCACGCACCAGTGCTCGCTGCTTCTGGTGGATGACCTGGAGTCGGTGGCGAGCCTGGAGCCGGAGTCCGTGCAGGACTTTCGCTGGCTGTTGCTGCGCGGACCCGCGCGACGGGTCTGGCCGATCGTGGCGTTGAACGCCCCGCGCTACGGGCAGGTGATCTCCTGGCTGCAGAATTTTCGCATGCGGATCTTTGGGCAGATTGCCAATTGACGCGTCGCCGAAGCACTTGGCGGCGACCGGGCCGCCCTGCTGGATTAGCTCGAACCTCGGATTCAGTTTTCCCTGCGCGAGAAAGGCAATTGGCTACGCTTCTGGCTGCCGAAGTGCTAGCAAGTCCCTGCCTCTTGTGCTACAATAAAATCGTTGGTTGCATAGATGAATGGTGGTCCGACAATCAGAGGGAATTCTCGCTTCTTGGCACCTGGGTGTCTGTGATCGCTGGGAGTCATGCACATTGGATCCGTTTTGCCGCGGGAGATGCTTCACTTGCGCGGCCCACGCTCAGGAGAAGAGTATTGCTATGGAAGCGAAACTGTATGTAGGCAATTTGCCGTACAACACTGTCGACGCAGACCTGCAGACCCTGTTTTCGCAGGCAGGAACAGTGACATCCGCTCAGGTGATCAGAGATCGCGCCAGCGGACGTTCAAAGGGCTTTGGCTTTGTCGAGATGTCCACAGCCGATGAGGCCCAGAACGCCATTACCATGTACCATGGTAAGGACTTCAGTGGCCGGCCGCTCACCGTCAACCTTGCCCGTCCGCGCGAAGAGCGCCCCGCCGGTGGCGGTGGTGGTTTCCGCAGTGGCGGCGGGGGCCGCAGACCGGGCGGCGGTGGCGGTGACCGCGAACGCAGACGCGATTACTAGATCAACTTCAAC
>JBAVVF010000245.1:0-2276 GCA_049697155.1 Anaerolineales bacterium | reverse complement strand
ATTCCAGCGCGCGCCGGAGCGCGGACTCGACGGGACTGACCGCCTCAGACTCCAGCCCGGCCTGATCCGCCAGCCCGATGATCTTCTCCGGCTCCAGGGCCCGCGGATGGTCCGCGCGTGTGACGATGAGTCGCCTGATCTTTGCTTTCATCTCCGCGAACATGCCGGGGATGTTCTTATCCTCCGACGCGCCGAAGATGAGAGTGACCATCTTGCCGGGGAAGTACTCGTCCAGGGTGTTCCTCAATTTGACGAAGGAATCCTGGTTGTGAGCTGAGTCAAGGATCACGGGCGGGTTGCGCCGGACCACTTCGAAGCGGGCGCGCCATTTTACCTGAGAAAATCCCTTTTGGATGGCTTCGTCCGAGATTGGGATGCCGCTCGTTTTCAGTGCCATGTAAGCAATGGCAGCATTTTCGACTTGATGGGAACCGAGCAGCGGAATTGTCAAGCTAACCGCGGAATGCTGGCCACTCATCACCAGCTTCTGTCCATCCAATGATGAGTTCAACCTTCTAAACTGTACGTCTTTTCCCACCAAAAGGAACGGGCTGCCCCTTTCTTTGGCTACACGCTCCAGGACTTCCAGGGCTTCGGCGCTTTGGGGAGCCGACACGACCGGGACTCCCCTTTTGATGATGCCGGCCTTCTCGCCTGCGATCTTGGACAGCGTATCTCCCAGGACGGCCATATGGTCATAAGACAATGACGTGATGACCGCGACCTTTGGCATGACTACATTGGTCGCGTCGAGTCGTCCGCCCAGGCCGACTTCGATCACGGCCGCGTCGACATTGTTCCTTGCAAACGCCAGGAACCCGATTGCAGTGGTGATCTCGAAGGTGGTCAGCTTGGGAATCCGCGCGACGGCAGGCCTAACCTGCTCCACCAGTTCGACCAGCTGGTCGTGTGAGATCGGCTCGCCATTGACCTGGATGCGTTCCACGTAATCCAGCAAATGCGGCGAGGTATACAAACCAACTTTGTAACCTTGAGCCTGCAAGCCCCAGGCACACAGCGCCGAAACGGAGCCTTTGCCCTTGGTCCCGGCCACATGGATGATGGGATAGCGAGCCTGCGGCTCCCCCAGCTCTTCCAGCAGCGCGAACATGCGCCCAAGGTTGAACTCGGCCTTGGCAAGTTCGGAGGAATGTTTGAGGCTATAATCCACGAAGGAATATAGGTAGTCGAGGGCTTGATTGTAGGCAGTTTCGGTGTCGGTCATGGGAGGGATTGTAAAACCTAATCGGTAATTCGTAAATCGGGATTCGGCAACTAAGGTGAAATTAACTATGGAAGATTGCTTCGTCTGCCGCAAGCACGCTGGAAAGGAACCCGCCCCTCCCGGCGGGTACATCTACGAGGACGCGCACTGGATGGTCTGTCACGCGCCCGGGAAACTGGGCCCGCTGGGAACCCTGTTCATCGAGTCGAGGCGGCATTTTCTCGATTATTCCGAGATGACGTCCGAGGAGTCCGCTTCGCTGGGGAATGTATTGAAAAAGATTTACAGCGCGCTCCGG
This sequence comes from Anaerolineales bacterium, assembly GCA_049697155.1. Taxonomy (GTDB): domain Bacteria; phylum Chloroflexota; class Anaerolineae; order Anaerolineales; family Villigracilaceae; genus Defluviilinea. The sequence continues at coordinate 753 of JBAVVF010000245.1, read as the reverse complement.
ATGCACACGGGTGCCGAAAGAATATACCAGGTCACTCTGATCGAAGGAATTCCGCATTTCCATAGTTGGTTTGTCCCGCGGCGAAAAGAGGATGTGGAGCGTGGAATGAAATTCCTGACAAGAGATGATTCGTGCAGTGACGAGGAGGCGAGCATGCTGGCCGGCAAGTTGTGTAAAGCAATGAGTGAATAAAGGCAGAGACTTCATGGATGTAACATATTACGAAGATGCAAAATCCGTCAACGCCGGATTGGCCAAGGCCCCCGATGGATTTCTTTTTCAAAGGATCGCAGACGAATTAAGTCTGGTATTCAATGTGAATTGGAAGAGCAAGTTAGATGGTCTTGACCAAAGGTATTGGGACTTCGAATACAAGGGGTTAGACCTAACCCTGCATCTCGAGCATTATCTGGGCATAATTATTTATGCGGACAAATCGAAAAAAGATATAGAAAGCGTCAGGCAAGTTTTAGCAGAGATTGCAGACCATTTCAAAACCTGGAAACCATCAAACTGAATAAAAGATGAGAAAAACTTCGATTTCAATTGCAGTCAGTACCGGCACGTTTTTTCCGTTGTCGACACTTGAAAGCATTCAAAAACTCAAAGAACTCGGCATCCGGGATGTCGAACTTACCCTTCAGCAGGCTGAATTTTCCCTGACGTTCGAGCGCAAGTTGTCCATGCCGGCTCTGCCTGGGTTGTCCAAACTCGTTGAGAGCGGTGAGTTATGCGTGCGCTCTGTCCATGCAC
>JBAVVF010000244.1:0-18278 GCA_049697155.1 Anaerolineales bacterium | reverse complement strand
GGGGGGCACTGAAACGAGCTCGGATTCAGCCGTTTTTACCGGGCGTCTTAGAGAGGTCCCCACCGCAGTGATCGAGATCGGATTCGAAGGCGGGCAGATTGGCTTCGATGGCAGCAAGAGCTTGCTGGCCGAAGACAATGCGGCGCTGATCAGATACTTCTGGTCTGCACGCCCAACCAACCCGGCCCTGCTGCGGCTGCCGGATGGGGAGCTGACCGGCGAGGTCGATAGCCAGAAGATTTCCATTACTCCCCCAACCATCGATGGCGAATATTACGTGAACCTGCGGGTGGTGGATCAGTTTGCCCGCGAGGACATCAGCACGATTTATTTCGTTGTGGAGAGCGGTCAGGCACGCATCCCCGACTATGATGTGGAAAATCCGGCCTGGGTGGAGAACGCGATCGTCTACGGCGTGGTGCCCTTCCTGTTTGGCAGTCCCGCGTTCCGGGCGATTAGCGAACGGCTGGACGATCTGGCCGACCTGGGCATCAACGCTCTGTGGCTCGCGCCGATCAACATTCATCCCGCCGATGACTATGGCTATGCCGTGGAAGACTATTTTGGACTGGACCCCGCCTACGGAACCAAGCAGGATTTTCGCAGCCTGGTGCATGCCGCGCATGCCCGGGATATCAAGATCCTCATGGACTTCGTGCCCAACCATACTTCAGACACGCATCCTTACTTCAAATCGGCCGAGGCGGGCGGCCCGGGCTCACCCTATTGGGATTTCTATGATCGGGATGAGGCTGGCAACCCGACCCATTATTTCGACTGGGACAATCTGCCAAATCTTAACTATGAACACGCGGAAGTCCGCCAGATGATGATCGAAGCGTTTACTTACTGGGTGCGCGAGTTCGACATCGATGGATTCCGTGTGGATGCCGCCTGGGCCATCAAAGAGCGCCGGCCGGACTTCTGGCTCGAGTGGCGTCATGCTCTCAAGCGCGTCAAACCCGACCTGCTCCTGCTGGCCGAGGCCGGGGCGCGTGATCTGTACTACTTCGACAATGGCTTTGATGCAGCCTACGATTGGACCGCCCAGGTGGGCGCCTGGGCCTGGAGGATCGCCTGGGATGCGTACAAATACCGGCTGCTCTCGTACAACCTGAACGATGCACTGACCAATCGCCCCGAGGGCTTCCATCCGGATGCGCTGATCTTCCGTTTCCTGAACAATAACGATACCGGGAAACGCTTCATCACCCGGCATGGGGAGGGAGTTACGCGTGTCGCAACGGCCATGCTGCTCACGCTTCCCGGCATCCCCTGTGTCTACACCGGGGATGAGTATGGGCTGGAATTCGAGCCATACCAGGAATTGACCCCCCTGACCTTTGAGGAACAATATCCCGGAATGCGCGCCTACCATCAGAAGCTGATCGCCCTGCGTAAGTCACTCCCCAGTCTGCATTCAAGGCTCTTTTCCATCCTGAAACCCGATGCGGTCCCGCAAACGGTCTTCAGCTATATCCGTTATACGGATGGGGAAGATGTGCCGGTCATCGTTCTGTTGAATTTCTCCGCGGAGCCAACCGAATTTGAATTCGATTTGCCAGCTGGCTTCAGTGCCCTCTCACGCAGTAGCACCTTGTACGATCTCCTGACTGACGAAGAAGTTCAGGCCTCTGCGGCAGGCAGAATGCAGGTCTCCGTTCCGGGTCTGACAGCCAGGGTTTTGTCCACACGGCCGGAGGAGTAAGCGATGAGCAAACAACCGCTCAATCGCCGGGAATTCCTGCGGCTGAGTCTTGTGTTGGCCGGCAGCGCCCTGGTTGCATCCTGTCAGGAGTCCCTGCCGGGCGCAACACCCACCAGCAAGGCGAAAGGAACTATGTCAAAATCCGGACTTGAACTCAGCGGCGGCAGCGCCGAGGCCTGGGACCATATCAAGCGGGTGAAAGGCAGCCTGCAGGATCCGGCTGCCTGCCAATCCCTCTGGATCGATAACGGACGCGGACGCGTCCAGGCCGTTCTGGAGGGACAGTCGTTTTCCGCAGAGGTTTCCATCCTTCCAGGGACCAACTCCCTGAAAGCTGTTTGTCAGCAGGCAGGCGGGCAGGAAGAGCTTTCCTCCGAAATCACGATCACAGGCCGCCTGCAGCAGGGACCCACTGCCGTCATTATCACCTCGCTCTCAACCGGACGCGTTATTTTGGATGCCGGTGCCAGCAAACCGGATGAGATTGACGGCCAGCCAATCAAGGAATACTTCTGGTCACCGCGTCCTGGCAACCCGGCTGCGGTCACCCTGATCCGCGCGGACCAGGCTGGACAGGAATTTAGCGGCGAGGTCAGCGGTCCGCATCTCGAGGTGGAATTCCCGCCGGTCGAGGGCGAATATTACTTTTCTCTGCGCGCGATCGACCAGGCTGGGCGTGAGGATCTCGCCTCCACCTACTTTGTCGTCGTAAATGGGCAGCCGCACATGCCCGATTACGACAGGGAAAATCCTGCCTGGGTGGAGAATGCCATCGTTTATGGCGTGATCCCGCGCCTGTTTGGCACACCCGGAGCCGAGTCCATTCAGTACAAGCTCGATTACCTCGCGGAACTGGGTATCAACGCCTTGTGGCTCGCGCCGATCAACGCCACCATCGACTACGGGTATTCGGTCATCGATTACTTCGAGCTGCGGGACAACTTCGGCTCCAGGGAGGATTTCAAGGCCATGGTGCAGGCTGCTCACGAGCGCGGCATCCGTGTCCTCATGGACTTCGTCCCGAACCATACCTCGAACGAGCATCCATACTTCAAGGATACGGTCGAAAAAGGGCGCGACTCGCATTACTGGGACTACTACGACCGGGATGAAGCGGGCAACTATACCTATTACTTCGACTGGACCCATCTGCCCAACCTGAACTTTAAGAACCCGGAAGTCCGCCGCATGATGATCGAGGCCTTCGCCTACTGGGTGCGGGAATTCGACGTGGACGGATTCCGCGTCGACGCGGCCTGGGGCATCCGTCAGCGCGATCCGGACTTCTGGCCCGAATGGCGCCGCGCCCTCAAGCACATCAAGCCTGACCTGCTCCTGCTGGCCGAGGCAAGGGCGCGTGATCCCTACTACTTCGACAACGGCTTCGACGCGGCTTACGACTGGACTCAAAATCTGGGCAACTGGTCCTGGGCCCAGTTCTGGGGCGAGACGGCGGCCGAGGTCACGCCGGAGGAAACGATCATGTTCCTGAAGCAGGCACTGACCAACCAGCCGGAGGGTTACCACCCCGACGCGCTGATCTTCCGCTTCCTGAACAACAACGACACCGGGACGCGCTTCATCACCACACATGGCGAAGACCTGACCCGGGTTGCCACCGCGCTCCTCCTGACCCTGCCGGGCATCCCCTGCATCTACACCGCCGATGAGGCGGGTCAGTGGTTCCGGCCGTATTATGACGTCACGCCGGTCTCCTTCCGTGAACGCTATCGCGGGCTGCACGACTATCACCAGCGGCTGATCGCGCTGCGGAAGGATATTCCCAGTCTCCACTCCCGCTACTGGCAGTTGCTCGACGTCGAACCGGCGAACCAGGTGATCGGATACCTGCGTCATCTGGAAGGCAATGCCGAACCCGTGCTCGTCCTGTTGAACCTGTCAGAGAAGCCTGCCTCGGCACAGCTGCCTCTCCAGACAGAGCTCCGCCCGCTTGTCGAAACCGGCCGCCTGTTCGATCTGCTGAGTCAGGAAGACGTACCCCTGACAGGCGCCAACCCGCTCATCGTGTCACTGGAGCCGTTGAGCGCCCGCATTCTGACCGCGAAAAAGGCATAAATGAAAATTGCGATCCTGAACGGTCCAAAGGATTTCCAGATCCACGAGGAGACTCTCCCTGCGCTGCTCCCGGACGAGGTCCTCGTCCAGGTGGCGGCCTGCGGCGTCTGCACCTCCGAGCTGGATATGTGGGAGGGCAAGGCCGGGAATGTTGGATACCCGCGCTATCCGGGCCATGAGGTCAGCGGCGTGGTAATGGAAGTTGGCAAGGATGTTCAGGATTTCGGTCCCGGTGACCGGGTGGCCGTCTGGGCGCCGGGCCGGGGCTTCGCCGAGTATGTGATCGTCAAGTCGAAGTATTGCTTCCCGGCTGGAGATCTTCCGCTCGACCTGGCCCTGGCCGAGCCGCTGGCCTGCGCGGTCAACACGGTGGAACTGGCAAACCTCTCGCTGGGCGATGATGTGGTCATCATCGGGGCCGGGTTCATGGGCAACCTGGTGCAGAAGCTGGCCGCCATGCAGGGGCCGCGCCGCCTCATCGTCGCCGACACGCGACCGGACGCGCTCGAGCGGGCCCTCAGGCTTGGGGCCACACACGTTGTCAACGTCGCCAGCGAGTCGCTCCCCGAAGCCGTCAAAGCGCTGACCGAAGGCAAAGGCGCGGATGCCTCCTTCGAAGTCGTCGGTGCCCAGGCGCCTCTCAGCCTGCTCGGCGAGGTCACGCACATGAGCGGGAAGGTCGTCATCGTGGGCTACCATCAGGGCGAGCCGCGCCAGATTCCGCTGGGCTACTGGAACTGGATGGCCTTTCAGATCCTGAACGCTCATTTCCGCGAGGAAGCCACCATCCTGCGCGGCATGGGCATCGGCATGCGTCTCCTGACCTCCGGCCGTATGAGTCTGGAAGACCTCGTCACGCATCGCTTCACTCTGGAAGAGATCAACCAGGCCTTCGCCACCGCCCACGCCAAACCCCAGGGCTTCGTCAAATCGACGGTTGTCATTGCGTAGGTCGGGATGGCATCCCGACCTGCTTTCCCCAGAACTATAAACTCAAGGAGTTGCTGAATGCAGCCAAAACCCTGGCCCTCCGTCCCGGTGATCCCGGCGAACTTCCAAAAGCCGCCGCGCGAGTATGGCATCCTGCCTTTCTGGTTTCTGAACGGTGAGCTCGACCCCGACGAGATGCGCTACCAGCTGCGCGAGTTCCGCGACAAGGGCATGCCGGGCATCATCCTTCACGGCCGTTACGGCCTGGAAACCCCGTACATCGGCGAGACCTACCTCGAGCGCATCCGTTTTGCCGTCGAGGAGGCCGAGAAGCTCGGGCTCAAGACCTGGATCTACGATGAGATGAACTGGCCGAGCGGCACTGCGGACAAGCGCGTCCTGCAGGCCCGCCCCGACCTGGCCGAGCGCTACATCGAGTGCATCAACATGACGACGCGCGGCCCGTGGTTCACCTATCTCACCGGGGCCGACAGCCGCTACCTCGACTTCGAGAAGTCCACGCCGGTTGCGGCCTTCGCCATCCCGCTCGATAAGCCGGGCGAGGTGATAGACCTGACGCCCTTCCTGTCCTTCCGGGATGTGATCCCCTGGGAAGCGCCCGCCGGCAACTGGCGGCTGCTGTACATCGTCGAGAAGATCGCGGACTACTACATCGACGCGCTCAACCCGGAAGCCACGGCCGAATTCCTGCGCCTGGGCTACGACCCCTATGCCCGCGCCGTCGATGGCAAAATGACCTCGCAGATGCTTGGCTTCTACACCGACGAGCCTGCCATGCATTACTACCTGAGCGGCGGCGATACGCCGATCGTGCCGTGGACGAAGGACATGTTCCGGCGCTTCCAGGAGCGCAATGGCTACAACCTGCGCCCGCGCCTGCCGGACCTCTTCTACGACGTTCGCCCCGACAGCGCCCGTGTCCGCTACGACTTCTACAACACCCTGACCGATTTCTACAGCGATGCCTTCTACAGGCAGATCGGCCAGTGGTGCAAACAGCACAATGTCCTGTTCACCGGACACCTGCTTTACGAGGAAGGCCTGCGGCGGCTGATCCGCGTCGAAGGCAACCTGTTCAAGCATTACCCCAACATGGACGTGGTCGGCGTCGACCACCTTTACCCGATCATCGGCAGCCCCGACCGGCCCGACGAGCACGTCGCGCTGAAGGTCGGCAGCTCGGCCGCCCATCAGCTGGGCAGCCCGCGCCTGCTGTGTGAATCGTTCGGCGGCATCTTCATGGATGCCACGATGCAGCGCATGAAATGGATCGCCGACTGGGAATACGTGCTCGGCGTCAATCTGCTCAACCCGCACGGCTTCCACTACACTCTCGAAGGACCGCGCAAGCGCGACTGGCCGCCCTCCATGTTCTACCAATATCCCTGGTGGGGATACTACGGTGACTTTTCGAATTACATGAGCCGCCTGAGCCACCTGCTCTCGGGCGGGAAACATGTAGCAAAAGTCGCGGTGCTGTGGCCGATGAACTCGATGTTCGCGACCTACACTCCGCAGACCCACAGCGTCCTCGGCGACCGCACCGAACGCGACTTCAACACCCTCACCGATCTGCTGCTGCACCTGCACCATGACTTCGACTATCTCGACGAGGACATGCTGGCGAACGCCGAACTGCAGGACAACACAATCCGCATCCGGGATGAGGCATATAAGCTGGTGATCCTGCCGCCGATGACGCATCTCAAGCTCGGTACGCTCGAGCGGCTGGAGAAGTTCGTCGCGCAGGGCGGGCGCGTCCTCGGGATGGTCTTCCTCCCCGATCAGGCCTTCTCGAAATCTGACGGCATCACCGAGCTGGTCGATATCTCGGACCGGGTCCGCCTGCTGTTTGGAGTCGAGCCGGGCAGGACACAGAAGAACTTCCAGAACCAGACTGCTCTTGAAGTGCTGGAATGCGATCATCCCGGCGGAGGGAAAGCTGCGTTCCTGAATACCTATGCACTCAACCGGCAGCTGCCCCTGCGCCTCCAGCAGGAGCTGCGCGCACCAGGCAGGACGGAGAGTCCGTTGTTTGTGATCGAAACTCAGGCCCACGAGTCCAGCCGCTATTTCTTCGCGCCCGAAGGCGGCGAGCGCCAGGAGATCACGGACGAGGTGCACGCCGAACGCAAGGCCATCGCCGACATGCTTGCCGGGGCGCTGGCCAAGCTTGTCGAGCCGGACGTGGTCATCGACAACCGCGAGGTCTTCTACCTTCACCGGCAGAAGGATGAAGAGGATATCTATTTCATCATCAACCCCACGTACGAGGCCCAGAAGGCAAAAGTGAACCTCCCTGGACGGGTCCAGCCGGTGCGCTGGGATCCCTCGACCGGGACCGTGCAGGTGATCGCGCCGTCACAGGTGATTGAGGGTCGCACTCACTTCCACCTGGAGCTGCCTCCGATCGGCTCGGCGTTCATCCTCGTCAAGCCGGATGCAGGCTGGCGCGTCCTCGAGACGAACCTGAACATTGAAACCATCGATGAAAACCTTGTCCGCGGCTTTGGCAGGGTTGGCGAAGGTTTCGTCCGCCTCGAAAAGGACGGACAGAAGAAGCGACCAACGGTCGCTTCCGAAGAGCCAGCCCCCATACTGACCCTGGACGGCGAATGGGAGTTCCAGGCCGAGACGGAGAATGCCCTGGTGATCGGAAAGTGGCTGGCGGCCCAGGAAACCCCGGGCACGGATCAAAGTGCCTATGCGAAGATCGACGCAGACACGCAAGACTGGCTGCCAATGGTCCCCGGCGCCTGGTCCTACCAGCTGCCCGCCGAGCCCCAGGTTCCCTACCCGATCCCGGTCTGGTACCGCATGTCGTTCCAGGCAGATCATCTGCCCCCGAGGCTTGATCTGATCGTGGATGGTTTTGCCGGGTCGGAGTGGTCGCTCTTCGTCAACGGCGAGGCAGCCACCAGCGTGCCTACGCGCAGCAAAGTAGACGCGCAAATGAAGGCCGTGGACATCACCCCGTACATTCGCAAAGGCGCGAACCTGATCGCCCTGCGCCTGGTCGTGACCAGCCCCACAGACGGGTTGCTCGACCTGCTGAAACTGACCGGCGACTTCAGCCTGGTCCGCGAAGGGGACGGCACATACCGCATGGCAGCCCCCTGCACATCCCTCCAGCCGCGCTCCTGGACCGACCAGGGTTATCCACACTTCTCCGGTCGGGCCGTGTATCGCAAGCGCTTCGAGATGCCTGAGTCCTTCAAAGACCAGCGGGTCTTCGTCGAGCCGGAAATGCAGGACGATGTGTTGGAGGTTCTCGTCAACGGCCAGTCGGCCGGCGTCCGCCTGTGGGCGCCGTATCCGGTGGAGGTCACAGACCTGTTGAAGCCCGGCCAGAACGTGCTCGAGCTGCGCGTGGCGAATACTCTGGTCAACCTGCTGGAGGCGGTCGAGCGTCCCTCCGGCTTGGCCGGCGCGCCGAAGCTGGTGCCGTATCGAACGTTTACCTTTGACTTGACAAAGTGAGGTAATGATGAAACTCAAGATCGAAGACCTGACGCCCGAAGCCTTCGCCCCCTTCGGCAAAGTGATCGAGCAGCCTGCTCGAGCCCAGGATGCCAGCGGGCCGGGATGGACCTGGTGGGGCGAGAACCATGTCCTAGCGGGCGGCGAGCGCAACTATGCCATCGGCTACCTGGACCTGCATCCCGCCGATCTGACCTTCGACTGGGCCGAACGCCACATGCACAGCGATGAGATGCTCGCGCCGCTGGGCGAGGACTGCCTGGTCTATGTGGCTCCGCCGGACTATCCCGACGAGCCCGATCGCCTGCCTCCGTTCGAAAGTTTCCGCGTCTTTCGCATCCGTCGCGGACAGGGTGTCCTGTTCGGCAAAGGCGTCTGGCACGGTGCGCCGCTGGCCCTGGATAAGGCCCTTAACGTGATCGTGCTCCTGCTCAAGGACACCGGCAAAGTGGACGGGCATGTTGTGAAATTCGAAAAGACCCCGATATATATTGAACGCTAGCGTTTGCTGGAGTCAACGTCTTCGCGAAGCATCCCCGCAGGGGACCGACGTTGGATTTTAAAGTAAAGAAGGAGATTAGGATGCCTGTTGTAGATCGTCGTGAGTTTGGCGGGCGCTTTACGGTTCGTGAGAACTCGCAGCGCCTTGCAAATTATCGTTATCTGGAAATACAACTCATGGAGATGATCGCAGGCTGGTGTCACACCACACCGCAGCTCGCCATCAAAGCCACGTTCGGATACCACGTCTACGATCATGCCCAGGCGGCCGACCTGCTCGGTGAACGCCTGGAGCAATTGCGCTCGACGCGCGACAGTCAGGAGCCCGGCACGGACGAGTTCGCCCGTCTGTGTGAATCGATCTGGAACATGGATGACACCGTCGCACGCCTGACGGCCGTCTACCGCGTGCTCGAGCCGCACCTCGTCAGCAGCTACGTCTATCACGCTGACGCCACCGACCCGCTCGCGGATACACCGACGGTCCGCCTGCTGCGACAACTGGCAGCCATGGGCCAGTCACACGTGGCCTGGGGTCAGGCTGTCCTGGACGCGCTCAGCCGCGACCATGAGAAGCGCCGGCAGGCTCTCGAAGTCCAGTCCGAGGTCGAGGCGAAGCTCGTCGAATCAGGCGGCGTGACCGGCCAGGGCATCGAGTCGCACTGGCTGACGTTCCACAGCGCGCGCGAGGCCGATAAGCCCAAGCCGCGCGCCAGGCGCGGCGGGCGAGTCTATCGCTTTACGAAGAGCTGCGCGCCGCTCGAACATTCGATCGTCGAGGAACCTTTCTGGTTCTCTGCCGATCCGAAGGAATTCGAAAAAGCTTATACGTCCGAAGATGAATGGTCGACGGAGGGCTTCCGTCACAAGTTCCACCAGCTGCTCTACGGCGAGGTTGAGACCACCGACCGCATGGGCAAGATGCTGGCCGAGTTCCCCGACCTGCCCTGGGAGATGCGCATGGAGCTGGCCCACCAGATGTGGGACGAGGCGCGCCACATCGAAGTTGTGGCGAAGGTCTGCGAAGAGGAGCTTGGCGCGACACTCGGCTATGGTCCCTGGCCGCTGGCCTGGTGGTGGATGCAGAATGAAAGCGATCCGCTGCGGCGCATCTCGGTGACCAACAGCTGGGCCGAACGGAACCTGATGAGCACCCTGCGCGAGTGGCGCGAGCATGCGGAAGCGCGCGGCTACACCCGCATTGCCGAGCTGTGTGACTATCTGCAGGCCGATGAGCTGACCCACGTCCGCCTGGCGACCGATTGGATTCGAAAGATGACGGACGACCGGCCGGAATACCGGAGCGAGCTGGTTGCCTGGAGCCGCAAAGCTGTGGATGTGGTCCAGGGTTTTTATAACAGCGCTTACAGCGCCTCGGACAGCCCTGAGCCGCGCTTCTCGTTCCTGCGCGGCGGCGATAACCAGGACGACAGCGCCGGGGTGCCGAGCCATGTGATCGGCGAATAGAAAACTCCGCTGGTCGAGTAGTGGCGCCGAGGCGCCACGTATCGAGACCAACAATTACAGGCAAATGAAATGAAAATTTGGGTTAAAAGTATGGTCTCGATACACCCCTCGGCGAACACTCGGGGTACTCGACCATCGTGCAGGATTAAATAAGGAGTGCTATGCCCCAAACTATGACGGGTCGCGAACGAATGTTGACAGCCTTCCGCAGACAGGAGGCCGATTGTGTTCCGGTCTCCCCCGATATCTCTGCAATGGTACCCGTGCGCCTCTCGGGCCGGCCATTCGATGAGATGTTCCTCGACGGACTGCCGCACCAGGGATATGCCTCCGCCAGCGTCGCCCAGGCCTACGTGGACGCTGTAAAACATTACGGCATGGACGGCTGGTACATCTACGGCTCGATGCGCGAGATCTCTCCCGAAGGCCGCCCGCATTGGCAGTCGCGCCTCGAGCGCCGCCCCGCAGGCGGACAGCTTCGCTATGAAGTCGCCCAGACTCCCTACGGCGAATTGACCCGTCACACCTTCTATCCCACCACCGAGCCGCCCTGGGATGAGGAGAAGCCCGTCAAGGATCTGCATCGCGACTGGCCCAAATTACGCGCCATGATGGGCGAGGACGAAAACTGGAAATGGGAAACGGCCTTCGTCGACCGCGAGCGCATCGGTGAACTGGGCGTGTACTCGGTGGCGATCGGTATTCCCCAGGACTGGTGGTTCTTCCAGCGGGACGGCGGATACAACGTCATGTTCTATGATTACGCCGATGATCCAGGTTACACCCAGGAGATCTTCGACTTCTACGAGCGCTATGCCCTGGCACGCGTCGAGGCGGCCTGCCAGGCCGGCGCGGACGAGATCATGCTGGGCGGCTCGGCTTCGAGCCTGAGCGTCAGCAGCCCGCGCAACTTCCGCAAGTATGACCTGCCGTTCATCCAGAAGGCTGCCGAGATCTGCAAACGTTACGGCGTCTTTTCCCATCTGCACGTCTGCGGGCGTTCGCGCAAGGTCGTGGAGATGGTTTGCGAGGAGACCGAGGTCGACGTGATGGAACCGCTCGAGGAAGCACCGGGCGGCGACGTGGACATTGCCGAGGTCAAGAAACGTTACGGCCATAAGATCTGTCTGAAAGGCAATATCAACACCTTCGAGTTCATGCTGCGCGCCACACCTGAACAGGTGGAGGAAAAAGCCAAGCGCCTGATCGATGACTGCGCGCCCGGCGGCGGCTTCGTCCTTTCCACCGGCGATCAGTGCGGGCGCGACACCCCCGATGCCAACCTGTTCAAGCTCGTCGAAGTGGCCCGCACGTACGGACAATACAAGTAATTACCGTCATTGCGAGGAGCCGCTGGTCGAGGAGAGCGAGTGTTCTTCTCGCTCATATCGAGACCGAGGCGACGAAGCAATCTCATCTACGATTTTCAGAGTACAAAGCTTATATGAGATTGCTTCGCCCACTCGCCGTTTGAGGCTCGGGGCTCGCAATGACGGATAAAGAAAATGTTTTGAAATAAAAACCAATCAGGAGAAAATCATGCCTCGACCTGTCACTATCTTCTCCGGCCAATGGGCCGATCTGCCTCTCGACACCTTCTGTCAGAAAATGGCCGCCTTCGGCTACGACGGCATCGAACTCGCCTGCTGGGGCGATCACTTCGACGTGGAACGGGCCCTCAGCGAGGACGGCTACGTCCGCAAACAGCGCGATATCCTGGAAAAACACGGCCTGAAATGCTTTGCCATCAGCAACCACTCGGTCGGACAGGCCGTCTGCGACCGGATCGACGAGCGGCACAAGGGCATCCTGCCCGGTGAGATCTGGGGCGACGGCAAGGAGGACGGCATCCGCCGCCGCGCTTCGGAGAACATGAAGCATGCGGCCCAGGCTGCGAAACGTTTGGGCGTGCAGGTGGTCAACGGCTTCACCGGCTCCCCGATCTGGCAGTACCTGTATTCCTTCCCGATGAACCCGCCCGACATGGTCGAGAAGTCCTACAAGTTCTTCGCCGAGATGTGGAACCCCATCCTGGACGTCTTTCAGCAGGAGGGTGTAAAGTTCGCCCTGGAAGTCCATCCAACCGAAATTGCCTTCGACATTGTCACGGCCGAATATGCCGTCAAGGCCCTCGGCGGGCGCAAAGAGTTCGGCTTCAACTTCGACCCCAGCCATCTCGGTTATCAGGGAGTGGACTATGTCGGCTTCATCCGCAGGTTCGGCGACCGCATCTATCACAGCCACATGAAGGATGTCTACTGGTCGCCCCGCCCGACCGAGGCCGGCGTCTTCGGTGGGCACCTCGAATTTGGCGACCCGCGCCGCTACTGGAACTTCCGCTCGCCGGGACGCGGCTCGATCGACTTCGAGGCGATCATCCGGGCCTTCAACGACGTGGGTTATCAGGGCCCCCTCTCCGTCGAGTGGGAGGACAGCGGCATGGACCGCGAGCACGGCGCGCGCGAAGCCTGCGCGTTTATCCGCCAGCTGGACTTCCCGCCGTCGAAGCGGGCCTTCGACTCTGCCTTCAGCGAAGGTCGCTGAAGCCACAAGGAGGCGGCAATGTCAGAGGATGTTGGCTTCGTCAACATGGCCGGCGCCAAAGCGCAGGGGCGCGCGCCGCATGGGGCGACATTCGAGGACGGCTACCGGAACGCCGTCATCTGTGATGCCATCCTTGAATCGGCCGAGCACGGCCGGCAGGTGGACATTCGCTATTGAGATTGGAGGTTTGATGGAACGCGGCGTTTACTTCGATGCATGGTTTCCCCGCCAGCACTGCTATCACCCCAGCCTGCCCGGGCGGCGGCTGCGCATGATCGATGACCTGGTCGACTACCGCGCCACAACACTCGTTTGGGCGGCCATGGGCGGAGGGTCGATCTCCCTGCCCTATCTCGAGCAGGAAGCCTTCGCGCCGGTGGATGCGCGCTTCCGCTTCTACGGTTTCGTCAACGACAGCGAGTTCGTCCGGGAGTGCCAGAAGAAGGGCATCAAGGTCTTCGGCATCGTCTTCGAGGTGCAGGGCTGGGAAATGCCGGTCGAGCTGGATGAAGACGAGAGTCAGATCCTGGCCCTGAACGAGCTGCGCGGCGCCGGCAAGCGGGCCTGGATCGGACTGCGCGAGTTCTCGCAGAACCGCTATCCAAAGCTTTGGCCGCCTCTCGAAAAGTATTTCCCCGGAGGATTGTTCGACAGCGACGGCAACAAAGTGACCGACCTGATCGAGACCTGCTGCTCGCGCGACATCCACGGCGTGCCCTGCCATGCCCGCTGGGTCGAATGCCCCGACCGCGAGCACCAATGCTTCATGATGGACCGCAACAACCCGGTCTGGAGCGAGTATCTCAAAGCGGTCATCCGCATCCAGATCGAGGCGGGTGTGGACGGCATCCAGCTGGATGAAGCCGAATTGCCAATCACGACGTTCCAGTACGGCGGTTGTTTCTGCAACGACTGCATGAAAGGCTTCCGGGAATATTTGCAGGCTCTCCCGGCCGATCAACTTCCCGCCGAGCTGAGCGCAACCGACCTTCAGTCTTTCCATTATGGCGAATGGCTGCTGGGACAGGGCTATGATTTCAAGGCGAACCGCGAGGAGACGCCGCTCTTCTGGGAATACAACCGCTATCAGAACCGCCAGATCGCCCGCTACTTCAGTGAATTAGCGGATTATGCTCGCGAATATGCCGCTCAAAAAGGCCGGCAGGTATTGGTCTCGGGCAACTTCTTCAACCTGGTGGCTCACTGGTATTACCCGATGGAGCCGAAGGTCGACCTCATCATCACCGAGATGCGCAACACGCGCTACCGCCAGCCCGCCTGGTATCGCTACGTGGCCGGGTTCGCGGCCGGGAAACCTGTCATCGTTGCTGAAAACCCTTACGGCGGCGTGGTCCCGGAATTGATCGACATGCTCAAAGTCGGCAAGGGATATGATCTGTTCCGCATGTCGCTCTTCGAGGCGGCCGCGCTGGGCGCGAACATGAGCGTGCCCTACGGCGCCTGGATGGGCAGCGTGATCCAGGATTCATTCCATCCACCACATGAGCTATGCGTCGAGATCCAGCGCTTCCTCGCTGACAACGAATCCCTTTTCAGCCACAAGACGTATTCCGAGACAGCAGTGGTGTACAGCGTGGAAACCGAGTTCCTGCGCGCGAGCGGGCGCGGCATCTTTGCTGACAACCGCTACAATACTTCGACCAGCGAGGTCGGTCCCTTCTGGCAGGCCTGCGAAGCCCTGAGCGACGCGGCCCAACCCTATGACGTCCTCTTCTTCCCCGACGGCGACCTTCGGCCTGACACCTTAACACCTGACACTCTTCACCAATACCGCACAATAATCCTCCCCGACTGCCGCTACCTGACCCCGGCCCAGTCCCGGCTGCTGCTCGATTACCTGGAAAAGGATGGCCGTTTGCTGGTTATGGGTGAACTGGGAACCAACCTGCCCCCCGCCGACCAAAAAGCGATTCTGCAGCACCGCGGCACCCGGCGCGCGGAAGATGGAGGCAGCTTCGACCCGGAATGGCTGCCGTTTGGGCCGCAGGTACGGCTGTCCGTCAAGGCGGATCTCGCCGTCAATGTGCAGCGCGTCGAGGCAGGGGCCGCCATCCACATCTTGCGCTATGACTATGACCCGGGACGGGATCAGGTCAGCACATTGGACGAGCTGCAACTTGATCTGCGCCTGCCTGACAGCCATACGAGCGTGGAAGTCTTCAGCCCGGGCGAAGCGCCGGAGATAAGCCTGGATGTTTCAGGTGACATGCATCACATTGTGCTGAAGAAGCTTCCGCTTTATAGTATTGTTTTGCTGAGGGAGTAGTCGGCATTCTCTAATGCCGACGGGTACATTCTCCAATGTGCCCTACGCGCCCAATATTGATGAGGAGGTCTATATGATCAGCAGAGAACAGTTTGCCGCTGCACAACAGCAGGCCAGGGAATATCTTTCCCGCGCCGGGATCGTCATTACGCCGGAAGAGGCGGCGGATATCGAAGTGGCCGACTTCGGCCTGAACGAACTGGAAGACACCGGTCTGGAGCTGGTGATCTACGTGAACACGGAGCGGGTCTGCGCCAAGGAGCTCGTTCTGTTCCCGCGCCAGACCTGCCCGCAGCACTATCATCCGCCCGTGGCCGGCGAACCTGGCAAGGAAGAGACCTTCCGCTGCCGCTGGGGTGAGGTCTATCTTTATGTGCCTGGTGAAGCCACTCCCAACCCGAAGGGCCGTCCGCCGAAGGGACGCGCAGGGACCTACAACGTCTGGCACGAGATCATCCTGCGGCCCGGCGAGCAATATACCCTGGCACCGAATACGCCGCACTGGTTCCAGGCCGGGGACGAGGGCGCGGTGGTGTCCGAATTCTCCACGCGCAGCCGCGACGAGTCGGATATCTTCACCGACCCGCAGATCCAGCGCGCGCCGAAGGTTGCAGAGTAAGCCTTCATGACCAAAATCCTGCTCGATACCGACATCGGCACCGACGTCGATGATGCCGTCTGCCTGGCTTATCTCCTCTCCCATCCGGACTGCGAACTGCTGGGCATCACGACGGTCACCGGTGAAGCCGAGAAGCGCGCCTCACTTGCCAGCGTTCTATGCAAAGCCGCGGGGAAGGACATTCCCATCTACCCGGGCGCCGACCATCCCATGCGGGGAGAACAGCGTCAGCCTGTTGCCCAGCAGGCCGCGGCGCTGCCGCGCTGGCCGCATCAAACGGATTTCCCAAAGGACGGGGCTGTTGAATTCATGACGGAGACGATCCGGGCTCATCCCGGCGAGGTGACGCTGCTGACGGTCGGTCCACTGACCAATGCTGGCTTGTTGTTCTCCGCCCATCCGGACATCCCTGCCCTGCTCAAGGGACTGGTGATGATGGGCGGCGTCTTCGACCCGGAATTACCTCCCGCCAAGCAGGTCGAATGGAATATCGCCGGCGACCCGCGAGCCTCCGAGATCGTCTATGGAGTTGCAGTCCGCCTGCATCGTTCGGTGGGGCTGAATGTGACCCAGCAGGTGGTCATGCCGGCGGCGGAGGTCCGCGAACGGTTCAGCGCGCCGCTCCTGCGACCGGTGCTGGATATGGCCGAGATCTGGTTTGCAGAGTTCTATCCAAGCATCACGTTCCACGACCCCCTGGCGGCTGCGACCATTTTCGATGATACTTTGTGCTCGTACCGGCAGGGTACGGTCAGGGTGGATAACGCCGAAACGCCAGGCAGGACGATCTGGCAGCCGGGTGGGCCGGAGGCGCTGCATCAGGTCGCGGTAACTGTCGATGTCAATCGATACCTGGAGCACTTCCTGCGCGTGACCGGCTGCGAACAATGATGTGAGAGTCGAACCTCTCATGAATTCTTCGAAGGAAAAGGAACATATCATGGATCAAACAATACAGAAGATTTTCCAGGGTATCCTGGATGGCGAGCAGGAGGCGGTCACAGCAGGAGTCGCGGCGGCTCTTGAGGCCGGTCTGGCGCCTAAGACCATCCTGGACGAGGGTATGCTGGCGGCCATGGCGGAAGTCGGCCGCAGGTTCGAAGAGGGCGAATTCTACGTGCCGGAAATGCTCATTTCCGCGCGCGCCATGAAGGCAGGACTGGCACAGCTGCAGCCACATCTCAAGCAGAGCAAGGTCGAGGCGGTCGGCACGGTGGCCATCGGAACGGTGCGCGGCGATCTGCATGACATTGGCAAGAACCTGGTCGGCATGATGCTCGAAGGCGCGGGCTTCAAGGTGCGCGACCTCGGCGTGGATGTCGCCCCGGAAGCGTTTGTTGCCGCGGCGGATGAAGTCGACGTCATTGGGCTCTCCGCTCTGCTGACGACCACGATGGGCAACATGCAGGATACGCTGAAAGCCCTGGATGCCGCGGGCAAGCGCTCAAAGGTCAAGGTGATCGTGGGCGGCGCGCCCGTGACCGCCGAATTCGCCCGCCGCATCGGCGCGGACGGCTACGCCCCGGATGCCAGTCAGGCTGTTGCGCTGGCAAAGTCATTGATTTCCTGATGAGTCTGGAAGATTACCTATAAAATCAAAACTCCCCGTTCGGGGAGTTTTGATTTCAGGAGCGATTGGTTTTGGATGGATCAAAGGGTTTAAAAAATGGAGTCTTGAATTCAGATACTTTTCCGGCTCGCCACAAGTGACGTAAAGCATCCAGCAGGATGGGCCAGTTTGTCATCAGCCGGCTCATGGCCTGCGCCTCGATCTGGCGGACGTGCTCACGCGGTATGCCAAATTTGCGCTCCGTTTCTTCCGGCGTGTAAGCCTGTCCATCGAGCAGACCGTAGCGCAGCTGCAGGATGCGAAATTCGTGCGGCGGCAATTCCGTAAGCATGATCTTATTATATAGAGAAAAAACTCAAAAAACAACTCCCGAGACCAGGATCACATTGGCATAGGGGGAGAATTCGCCTGTACGCACCACCGCGCGGGCAGAGGATGTCCTGGTCTTGAACTCGACGTGAGGCACAAACTCAACGGGGACATTCGGCAGCAATTCCTGCACTTCGGCCAGGAAACGCGGGTTGCGGTCCTTCGCCTCCTCCGCGAGGATTATCTTTTCAACCTGCATTTCATCGAGGACCACCTTCAGGGTTTGAACTGCGCCGGGGACACCTTTCGTCAGCGCCAGATCGATTCGGCGCGTCTCGGCCGGGATGGGCAGACCGGCGTCCGCGATCACAAGTGTATCCATGTGACCCAGCGTGGCAATCACATGGGACAGATCCGATTGAAGCAATGTAGTTTTTTTCATATGGTTATTTTAATCGGAATGATGGTTTGTTCGCTCTGAATTTGTCCGACAAGAATCGCCAGGGAGGCTGTGACTATACGCTCCAGCTGCTGACAATGCAAAACCAGCGATTTCTGCGCCTGAAAAAGCCGCAAGCTGCGGGATGTCGGAGAGTAGCAGAGTAATCGTATGCTCCGCGTCAAGCATATTCCTGCCGGCTGTGCTACATTTGGGGCGGCAAGGTTATTCCTCTTCTCCTCCTTTAGAGAACCGCGGTCGGCGTCCGCGGTTCTCGCATTTAATCCGGGGATGGATACGATCAGCCGCCGCAACGATAAATTGACG
>JBAVVF010000243.1:0-6064 GCA_049697155.1 Anaerolineales bacterium | reverse complement strand
CCTCCTCGCACATCGTCCCCTTCAGGGGAATGACGGATAATTTTTAGGTATAGTCCACCCTGCAGTGCCGTCTGTGCCTCGGGCGCCGCGCCGGGTCCCGCCGTCATGACTGGCGACCTTTCATTTTTGATGATTCCGTCCAGTTGTAAGCTGTTCGTAAAGAGCAAAGCGGACATTTCGAGTCATAATGTGACTGTCATTGCGAGGGCGCGCCATTCTCTCCTTCATCGCAGCCAGCATCGCACTCCAACACTCCACATCCCAGCCTCAATTCAGACATCGTCATTTCATCTCAGACACTGCAGCTTCATCAACTACATCGCGCCCCAACGCAGCCTGCGCTCTCGCAATGTATTTTGTCCGCACAGCAATCGGCCCGTTCGCCCCGGGTCGATTGTCTTTTTATAGAACTGGTTCGCGAACTTTCGAGCGGGCATGCCCGTCTTAGGGAAGGAGGACATCACCGTGATATCCAAAAAGAAAACTGTATTCGGAATTATTCTGCTTTTCCTCGCCCTGGCGGGGATCTTTTTGCTCAGACTGTACCGCCAGCCGCTCGGCCCGGGGCTGGAGTACCCGACCGCGACTCAAAATGCCGGCCCCAGCCTGACGCCGGCGCGCATCGAGCCAGTGGCCATCGTCAGCACAGCCACCCTGCCGGCCACGCAGACTCCCGCGCCGCAGCCCTTGTGCGGCGGTCCGGCCGTGATGAACATCCTGGCTGTCGGCTCTGATTCGCGCGGCCAGCATTACCTCTACGGTCTGGCCGACGTCATCCGCCTGGTGCGCGTGGACTTCGTCAACGCGCGCGTCAGCCTTCTCGAGGTGCCGCGCGACCTGTGGGTGGACATCCCCGAGATCTCCGACCATTACGGCATCACGGAAGGGAAATTGAACCAGGCTTATCTGTATGGCAACAAGGGACTGGGCTACTACGACGGCGCCGACCAGGGTCCCGGCCTGCTGGCCCGCACCCTCGACCTCAACTTTGGCGCGCAGCCCGATCATTACATCGCCGTCAACATGCTGACCTTCGCCGCCGTCGTGGATGCCATCGACGGGATCGATATCTATCTGCCCTACGAGATCAATGTGAGGTCCAAGGATAACCCCAGGGGCTTCGGCATACCCGCCGGCCAGCATCACATCGACGGCGAGACCGCGCTCTGGATCGCGCGCATCCGCCAGTATCACACCTTCGGGCGGGCCGAGAACCAGAACATCGTCATGTGCGCCCTGCGCAGGAAGCTGCTCAGCCCGGCCGTCTTGCCCGCCATCCCCGAGCTGGTCCGCAGCTTCCGGACCTACGTCCAGACCGACCTCAGCCCCGAACAGATCAGCCAGCTGGCCTGCCTCGCCCAGCAGATGAAGGGCACGGATATTGTCTTTGCGAGTTTCCCCATGGAAACCTTCAAGGGCGGGAAGGTCTACGATCCCCAGCTCAAGGCCACCACCTCCGTCCTCGATGCCGATTACGACGTCCTGCGCGATTACATCGATCGCTTCCAGCAGGGCACCTGGCCCGATCCGAACCTGGTCATCAACACCACGCCATCGCCCGACGAGACCGATTTGGAATTTGCCTGCGAGGATTAACCTTTTCTCACCACCGAGAACACTGAGACCACGGAGAAATAAAAAGGGGAAAACTCTGTGGTCTCAGTGTGCTCCATGGTGAACTTGTTTCGCAAGACAATAGCATAACAAGTCCCATTTTTGTGTCATAATGGGCGCATGAACATTCTCTCCTTTGCATCGCCGGACGCAACACTCGAGACCGCAGGAGGCAAAGGTGCGAATCTGTCCCGTCTGACCCGCGCAGGTTTTCCGGTACCGCGCGGGTTTATTATTTCCACCGAGGCCTACGAAGCCTTTATCCGTGCCAATCACTGGCTGCAGAACATCGGAGCGACGGCCAGGGAGGTCTCTCCGGAGAACGCCGCGGCGCTCGAAAAGACCTCCGAGCAGATCCGGGCCGCGTTCTCGATGGGAAAGATGCCGTTCGAAGTCGAATCGGCCATCGTCGCGGCGTACAGCGAGTTCAGGGATATACCCGTGGCCGTCCGATCGTCCGCCACGGCGGAGGACCTGCCCGACCTTTCCTTTGCCGGGCAGCAGGATACCTATCTCAACGTCCTCAGCGAGGATGAACTTCTGAAAGCAGTGGTCAATTGCTGGTCGAGTCTCTGGACGGCGCGTGCCATCGGCTACCGGCTGCGGAACGCCATCCCGCAGGACCAGGTTGCCCTGGCCGTCGTGGTGCAGGAGATGATCCCCAGCGAGTCCTCGGGGGTCATGTTCACGGCCAACCCACTGACAGGCTTGCGCAGTGAAACCGTCATCGATGCCACATTCGGGCTGGGCGAGTCCCTCGTCTCGGGGCAGGTGGAGCCCGATCACTACGTTGTGGACACGATCCATGACCGGGTCGTGAGCAAAACGCTCGGGGCCAAGAAGCTGTCCACGCGCGCGAAAGCCGGCGGCGGAGTGGAAACGGTCGAGGCGGAGGCCGCGGAACGCCAGGTCTTGTCCGACGATGAGATCCTGCAAGTGGCCGGGCTGGGCCAGCAAATCGAAGACGAGTATCACGCTCCGCAGGATATCGAGTGGGCCTTTGCGGATGGGAAGCTGCATGTCCTGCAGTCGCGCGCCGTCACGTCGCTGTTTCCCATACCGGAAGAGTCGTACGATCCACTGCTGGTCTGGTTCTCCTTCGGCTCGGTGCAGGGGCTGGTCGGGCCGATGACCCCGCTCGGACGGGAGGCGATCCGGCACGTGTTCGCGGGCGCGGGCAAGATGTTCGGGCAGACGATCGATCCCGTTGAGGT
This sequence comes from Anaerolineales bacterium, assembly GCA_049697155.1. Classification (GTDB taxonomy): domain Bacteria; phylum Chloroflexota; class Anaerolineae; order Anaerolineales; family Villigracilaceae; genus Defluviilinea. The sequence continues at coordinate 3,236 of JBAVVF010000243.1, read as the reverse complement.
ACGTGCCCTTGTCCCGGCCGGCCAGCGCCTGTGGATCAACGTCACCGGCGTGATCCGCAACCCGGTTGGGAACCGCATCATCGGCGGAGTGCTGGACTTCCTCGAGCCGAGCATTGGACGGATCGTCAAGCCGCTGGCAAACGATCCCCGTCTAGGAGCGGGCAGGGGCAAATTGAAGTTCAGTACAGTCTGGCGCCTGGCAAAGTTCTTTCTGCCAATCCTCCTGAAGGGCATCCGGAATGCAGGCCGTCCTGAGCGGGCGCGCGCCGAGCTGGATCAGCACATCGACGCATATCTGGCCGCAGCACAAATTGCCCCGGGAAAGGATCGCTTCGAGCGGCTTGCGAATATCATCGCTTTCATGCGGGAACACATCGCCAACGTGTTCCGGTTCCTCCTCCCCAGGTTCATCCCCGTCTTCGGCCCGAGCATGGCTGCCCTCAACCTGCTCCATCACCTGGCCGGCGATTCCGGGTCGACGGTGCTGGAGACGACGCGCGGCCTTCCGCAAAATGTGACCACCGAAATGGACCTGACCCTGTGGGAAACGGCCCGGGCGATCCGCGCCGACGCGGAATCGGCAGACGCCTTCCGCATCTCCGACGCGCCGACGCTGGCCCGCCTTTATCTGAAAGGGACTCTCCCCTCCGCCGCGCAAAGTGCGATCGCGCGTTTCATGGAGCGCTACGGGATGCGCGGCGTGGGTGAGATCGATTTCGGCCAGCCGCGCTGGCGCGAAGACCCGACTTCCGTGATGCAGACCCTGCAGAGTTATCTTCAGATCGACGAAGCATCCGGGCCGGACGTCGTATTTGCACGCGGCGAGCAGACCGCCCGGGATGCAGTCGAGAAGCTTGCCCGCGATGTGCGCGCCCAGCGCGGCGGCTGGCTGAAGGAAAAGCTCGTGCGCGGCGCGGCCCGGCGAATCCGTCTCTTGATGGGGGCACGCGAAGCCCCGAAGTTTTTTGCAATCCGGGTGATGGGCAGGGCCCGCCTGGCACTGCTGGACGTGGGCCGGGAATTCGTCGAGGCCGGGACGATCGAGCGCGCCGCGGACCTGGTCTTCCTGTATTTCTCCGAGCTGGAAGAGCTGTCCCGCGAACAGCCGCGTGATTGGAAGACGTTGATCGCCGAACGGCGCGCAGCCTTCGAGCGGGAAACACGGCGCAGGCAGGTCCCGCGCGTGCTCGTCAGCGACGGACGCGCCTTCTACGAAGGTCTCGGTGCAGAGACGGATACGGGCGATGTCATCACTGGCAGTCCGGTGTCGCCGGGAGCGGTGGAAGGGATTGTGCATGTGGTCTTCGATCCGCACGAGACCCAGCTTGCGCCGGGCGAGATCCTGGTCTGCCCCGGCACCGACCCGGCATGGACGCCGCTCTTCATGGCCGCCGGCGGACTGATCACCGAAGTCGGCGGGATGATGACGCACGGCTCGGTGGTAGCGCGCGAATATGGCATCCCGGCGGTGGTCGGGGTGCATGAAGCGACGACCCGCCTGAAGACGGGGCAGCGCATCCTTCTGGACGGCACGGCAGGCAGGATCATGCTGCTGGAATGATGAAACCTGGCGTTGGCGGTGGGAACATTCGCATCCTTCCCCAACTTCAGGAGAAATATGCAGGACGAAACAGGGCCCGATCAAATTCTGATCGAGCCCTGTTTTTTGTTAATTATCGATCAATCTTCACTTTCCGTGATTGATCATCCGGACGCTATCTGTCCCCTCAACAGGGATTCCATCATAAGTCAGGCCGGTGAGTTGCCCTGTTGTAGATTCACAGGTAAGTGCCGTATCGCCCAACCTGAAGTGGAACACAAGGTCCAGATCGCCATCCGAGTCGACATCTTCCACATGCCGCCTTGGCAGGCCGCTGCGCTGGTCCACATGCGTTTCGCCGGCGCCTTCGAAGGTCACTGTGGTGTGATCCACAGTCAGCGCGTCGAAGTCCTCCGTGGTCAGCACTGCGACTGCGATCGTTTCCTGTTTGTTCTTGCAGTTGATCGAATTGGGATCGCTGCCTGGTTTGATGTCGATATCAACCTCAATAACGTTCGGCTGGATGCGAATATCCGACAGCACCGGACTGACTCCGCCGGGACTTGCCTTCAGGGTGACCCTGACTTCGATGAAGCGTCCAAGCATGGAGAAAAGCTCTCCATTCAGGATGGGCTGGAATGTCTCTCCGCCCAGCCCGGCTTCCGTGTCGGCGGCCCGTGCTTCGACGACAATGGCTGTCCCGGGCGGTTCGTCCCCTTCCGGCTCCGTGTTCCAGGTGATACGACCCCACTCGATCCCCACAGTCTCACTGTCCTGGACCACCGTCCAGAAGCCTTGCAGCGAGGTGGACCCTACCACAACCGTGCCTGTCATGTCGCTGTAGTTGTAGGGCCAGGCATCTGGGCCAAGATCGACCATCAGGTCAACTGCACCCAGACCATCCGTGCCTGCATTCGGGTCGATGCGCACGGCATTGTTCGAACCCATGTTGGTGGCCCAGACCTTGCCGGCTGCATCGATCGCCACGCCGGTGGGTTCCAAGCCCACATCGATGACCTTGATGACATTGCCGTCGTTGTCGAGCCGCGTCACTGTACCCATGGCGCTGTTGGCAACCCAGACATGGTTGTCAATCGCCGTGACCGCCACGCCGCGATTCTGCTGGACGGGCGGGCCGAATTGACGGTAGGACGAGTCGCCGTCATCGTCGAATTCGTTGACACCGATGCGGGTAATACCGGTGATGTCGTAAACCGGTTGACCGTCCCCGGCGACTGAGAAATCGACCATCCAATCCCCGCTGCCGTCAGCAACTGCCGATCGGCCGGATCCTTGATCGAACAGACTGACCCAGACCCAGATGCGTGCTCCGGGGGTGGCGGTGCCGCGAATCTGGTCTGCATCCGTATCGATATCGACAGTATCTACATCGATCACCATATGTGTCTTGGTAGTTATCCCGTCTGATACGGTTACCTCATGACCCGGCAGGAGATCGATCCCTGAAACGTTGAAATTGAAATTTCCATGGGTGTCGGCTATCTGTGAGTCGGAATAGACCACGCCCCCGCCATCCTCGATGGTCAGTCAGATCGTTGCTCCCGGCCTCCAGCGATTCCAGGACCCCACCCAGTTATCATCCGGCGCCGCCTGGAAACTGGGGCTGGACCACCAGACCCCGGTGGCATCCCCGTCGCTGTCGAATTGCTGCGAGCCGCCGTCGGAGAGGTAGGTC
>JBAVVF010000242.1:0-6282 GCA_049697155.1 Anaerolineales bacterium | reverse complement strand
GTCCAGGATATGATGGAGAATTTCGATGGGCAGGTTATAAGCGAAGTAGAAATCGGTCAGGGTTCTCTGCACCCGATGCCGGCGAAGTTCCCACTGTTCAGCATCCTCTTTCTGGTTGCCAGTGAATAACCCTTCACGCTGCTGGGAAAGCACGGCTTTCTCGATCACCTCCGTCTCGAATCGCTTCGGCGTGATAATCCCCCGACGGAATAGTTCATCGCGCATCCGGCGGCGGATGTTCGAGGCCAGCATTGGATACTGTGCAATCAGCAGATAGATGTCCAGGATTTTGGAGGATTCAGGCGGAGTGTGCGTCATGCAATGCCTGCTTGTAATGTCTCCCTATGCACACGCATAAGGAGACATTACATGAAAGGATATTGTGATTATAGTCTATGCCCATCCGCGCAAACGGACAGCCTCTGCGACTCTGTTCACTGCCACCAGGTAGGCACCCAGGCGATTATGAACCTTGTGCTGCTGGGCCGTGTTATGCACCGTCCAGAAAGCAGCCGTCATCTTCTTCTCCAGTCGTTCGTGGACGACGCATTCCTCCCAGTAATAGTCGTAGGCATTCTGGACCATTTCGAAGTACGAGACGGTGACGCCGCCGGCATTGCAAAGAAAGTCCGGGATGATGTAGGAACCTTTGTCGTGCAGGATCTTATCCGCCTCGGGGGTGGTGGGACCGTTGGCCAGTTCGGCGATGATCTTCGCCTTGACGCGGGCCGCGTTGCCCTCGTTGATGGCATTCTCCAGCGCGGCCGGGATCAGGACGGTAACATCCAGCTCGAGCAGATCCTGATTGCTGATACAACTGGAGCCCGGGAAGTCGATCACGGAGCCGGTCCTGGCCTTGTGCGCAGAGACCTGGGCATAATCCAGTCCATTGGGGTTGTAGATGCCGCCCCGGGAATCGGAGACGGCCACGACCTTGAAACCGAACATTTCGACACCCAGCTTGTGGGCGAACGAACCGGCATTGCCGTAACCCTGGATGGCCGCGGCCGCGCCCTGGAGGTCGATGTCCAGCGCCTTGCTCGCCTCACGCAGACAATACATGCCGCCGCGGGCCGTGGCATCTCCGCGCCCGGCCGAGCCGCCCAGCGCCAGAGGCTTGCCAGTGATCATGCCGTATTCGTTGTAGCCCTGCATGAAGGAGAATTCGTCCATCATCCAGGCCATGATCTGAGGAGTCGTGTACACGTCGGGGGCCGGCACATCCTTCTCGAGGCCGAGGAGGCGTCCCACCTGACGGATGTAGGCACGGCTCAGGCGCTCCAGCTCGCTGGCGGAGAGTGTCTTGGGGTCGCAGATGACGCCGCCCTTGCCGCCGCCCAGCGGGATATCGACCACCGCGCATTTCCACGTCATCCAGGCCGCCAGGGCACGCACCAAATCGACCGTCTCCCCGCTGTGGAAGCGGATGCCACCCTTGTTGGGGCCGCGCGCGTCGTTGTACTGGACGCGGAAGCCATGGAAGATGCGGGTCGTGCCATCGTCCATCCTGACCGGCAGCGTGACGTGCAGTTCCCGCAGCGGCCAGCGCAGCAGCTCATGCACGGCCGGGTCAAGCTGCAGGAGCCCGGCAGCCTCATCCAACTGTCCCTGTGCCATCTCGAACGGATTGAAAGCCTTTGTGTTCATTGTCTTCTCCTTTGGTTCATGAATATCTCGTTGGCGCTTTCAATAAACGTTTACCAAAAGTGTCAACGTTATCAGCGGTGGTGCGATGGCAGCAAACCTAAGATGTCACCTGTGAAGTCACAGAGCCAAACCTGATAAAGATAGTTAATGTGCGTGGGTATCACGAGCAGCAACCAGATGCACGTGTGCTTCTGCACAGCCGATGACTGTACATACTTCTCTTTCTGCGTCGTCACGCAGGGACCTCGCCGAGAATTGTTTTACTGGCTGGAACGAACAGGCAACATCGTACTGTGGTAGTCTTTCCGCCCTCTCAGAGTTTAGCTAACAACGCACCCCTTTTGCCGCAAGGGTACGTTTACCGTTAAATTCCCGCTAATTTATCACATCTTTCCATTGACGTCAATTGTCCATACAAGGCAAGAATCATCTTCTCTTTCCGAAGGATTTTTGAATGTTGACTCAATCTCCGCCGCATTCAGATGAAAAAGAAATCTCCCTTCACAGGGAGATTTCTTTTACTATTCAAGGTGTCGCTGTGGGTGTCGCTTCCGCCTCCGCCACCACTTGACCGGCGTACAGGATCGTCTGCGGCGGCTCCACATCCGGCGAATGTCCCTGTGTTGTCAATCCCTGATTGACCAGCACGTCGTAGAGCAGAGACTCATCCAACTCTCCATTCCCGAAGATGTCCGTGCCGGGGGAGGTTGCTTCCTGCACACGGCGCGTCCCGAGCGAGATCGCCTCGTACGAGGACAGGTCCAGGCCGGAGCTGCGATCGGTCAGCTCGGCGTTGTGACAGGACGTGCAGCCGAGCGAGCCGGGAAACCAGAGGCTGTTCTCCACGAAGAGCGGCTGGATATCTGCAAACGTCCCTTCGCAATCCTGCCCGTTCAAATCGGTGAACGGAAAGGGTTCTGCTTCGGTATGCCCGGCCGAAACCCAGGCGCCGATCAGATCGGTCGCTGCGACCTTGCACTTGTTGAATTCCGCCGCGGTGGCTTCCGGCTGAGCCTGCGCATGTTCAACAGGTATCAAAGTTGGAATGGGTGTCCGTACGACCAACGGCGCGCCTTGTGGACAAGTCAAAGTGAAGCCACAGGCCGAAATATAAACGAAACCTATCCAGGCAGTGATAAACACAAGGAACGCAATGATCGTTCCATAAACCAGTCTGCGAGTATCGTCACTCATCGATTGCTCCTCCCCTATTCCTGCGCCGACAGCGTACGAATAAAATTGACCAGGTCCCAGCGTTCCGAGACGATGAGGTTCTCGTTGAGCGGCGGCATCTTCCCATCCACGCCATTTGTAATGGTGAGGAAGATCGAGCCGTCACTCTTGGCCTGCACCACGGGCGAGGTCAGGTTTGCCGGCTTATTGGCAAGCAGGGCGGACACCTGGCCGTTGCCATCGGCGGTCGGTCCGTGGCACATCGCACAATGGATCGCATACAGTTCCGCGCCGCGCGTGACGGAGGCCTCATCCGCTTCGACCGGGTTTTCCGGCGGAGGCATGCCGGGAATGGTGATCGCGCCCTCGATCGGGATCGAGCGTTCGGGCGCAGGCAGGGGGTTCTCCATCGGGCGATAGGAGGGCTGGATCTCCATGAAGCTGATCCATTCGATCTTGATGATGTCGTAGGTGAAAATCAGGATGATTGCAGAGAGAAGTCCCAGCACTGCAAAGACCCAAAACAACTGCCGTAGTAGTCTCATAGCTGCCGCGCCTCGGTGGGCTGGACGGATTCGGCGCCCATCTGGTTCAGGGTATCGGTGAACTTTCCCTGTTCATCCTGCGGGACCTTGAAGAAGACCCCGATCTTGCCGTCACTGATCGCCGGGACATATTCCATGGGACGATAGTTCGGGAAGAAGCTGTCCAGAAACACGCCCAGGAACGTGGAGAGCAGGGCAAAGAGAAAGGTCATTTCGAAGACAATGATCAGACCGGGCGGGATCGGAGTGATGTACTGGCCGCCCACGCTGACGTTGTACAGATACGGCGTGCCGAAGTTCAGGAATATCCCGACCACGAAACCGGCCGCCGCGCCGCCCAGGGCGATCCGTGAAACATTCGTCCAGGGATGCGGACGTCCAAGCATCTTGTGTGTGAAAGGGATACCTGAAATGACGTTGATCCTGTCGTCCGTGACGCCCATCTCGTGCAGTTTATCGATCGCCTCGGAGGCCGGGTCGATATCCTCAAAAAGGGCCATGAGAGTCGTATCAGTCATGTTCTGCTCCATTACTCAAACTCACTAACGGTCGGAACGTGAGCCTTGCCCACTTTGCGCAGGGTATGAACCATCTGCCCCTCCTGCACTTCCCAGACCGGGATCAGCGGGATCAGCCGCGAGGCGATCATGTAGAACAGGAGGAACATGGAGAAGGTACCGATGGTCAGATAGATCTCGATGCCCGGCTCATAGAGCCGCCACGTGAACGGCATGCGGTTGATCGCCAGCGTGACCGGGACAATGATGTAGCGCTCCCAGTACATGCCCACGTTGATCAGCCCGCCGATGAGGGCCAGCAGCCAGGGCGTCGTGCGGATTCTCTTGTTCCAGAGCGTCAGGAAGGGAATCACGATATTGAAGGCCACCATCTGGTAGAACATCCAGGCCATCGGGCCTTCTTCCAGCCAGTGCAGGAGCGTGTCGGTCCATTTGTCGCCGCCGTACCACTGGACAATGTAGTCGTTGAAGAAGAAGTAGGCATAGGCGAACGAGACGATCATCATCAGCTTGCCAAGCGCGTCGAAATGTTCCTTGCGGATGAAGTAGGTCATGTGCTTCATCGTGGCGCGCATGATCACCAGCACGATTGCCACCGCGCCCATCCCTGAGTGCAGCGCTCCAAGCACGAAGTATGGACCAAACACTGTGGAAGACCAGCCCGGGCGCGTGGCCATGGCAAAGTCCCACGACACGATCGTGTGCACCGAGAACATGACCGGGATGATCGCGAATGCAAAGATGTTCATAGCGGTCGTCAGGTGACGCCACTCGCCTTCCGTGCCGCGGAAGCCCAGGGCCAGGATCCGGTAGAAGGTCTTGCGCCAGCCCGTGGAGCGATCGCGCGCCATCGCCAGGTCGGGGATGAGCGGCAGGAAGAGGTACATCGTGCTGCCGAGAACATAGGTCGTGATCGCCAGCAGGTCCCACATCAGCGGCGAGTGGAAGTTGGGCCACAACTGCCGCTCGTTCGGGATCGGGAACATCCAGTAGGCCAGCCAGACCCGACCGAGATGCATGAAGATGCTGGCGCCAGCCTGGATCAAGCCGAAGGTGGTCATCAGCTCTGCGGCCCGCGTGAACGGACGCCGGAATTCTGCCTTGAACACGCGCAGGATCGCCGAGATGAACGTCCCCGCGTGGCTGATGCCGATCCAGAACACGGTATTGACGAGGAAGACGCCCCAGTAGGCCGGACGGTTCACACCTGCCACACCCAATCCCTTTGCGATCATATAGCCCCAGGCATAGAAGAAACAGGTGACCACCAGGAACGCCAGGATACCCAGCACCACCCAGAACTTCCAGGAGGTGGTGTGCATGGATTCCATCACCATATCGTTCATCACGCCGCGCGGGAGCGGATCGTACATCAGAGATTCGCGCGGATCGTGCTCCTCCTCGTGATGCTCTGCGTGGGCCTTTTCGGAACCCAAATAACCGGATGTAACAGCCATATCTCTAACCTTCCTTGAGGTAGGTGATGCGTGGCAGGGTATTTAATTCTTCCAGGTGTCTGAAACCGTGTTCGTGATGTGCCAGCTGGCTCACCAGACTCTCGGGATCATCCAGCAGGCCGAAAGTGATCGCATTGGTCGGGCAGGCCTGCGCGCAGGCGGTGGTGAATTCACCGTCTTCCACCTCGCGCCCATCCGACTTGGCCTTGTCCTCCGCCTTGTGGATGCGCTGGATGCAGAAGGTGCATTTCTCCATGACACCCCGCCGGCGGACGGTCACATCCGGGTTGAACTGGTTGTGAAGTGTGAAGACCAGCTCGCCATTCACATCATTGGCATGGAATGGATCGATGGCGTAATCGCGCCAGTTGAAGGTACGCACCTGATAAGGGCAGTTGTTTGCACAGTAGCGCGTACCGATGCAGCGGTTGTAGACCTGCAGGTTGAGCTCCTGCGCCTGGCTGTGGACCGAAGCAAACACCGGGCAGACCGGCTCACAGGGAGCGCTGCCGCAGTGCTGGCACAACATCGGCTGGTAGGGTGTCGTCCTCACTTCAGGAAATTCACCCTCCCAGAAGCGTTCGATGCGGATCCAATGTAGTGTGCGCCCGTAAGCGGCATCCTCCTCACCGACGAAGGGAATGTTGTTTTCCATGGCACAGGCAGCCACACAGGCCTGACAGCCCGTGCAGATATCCTGGTCGATGACCATGCCCCACTTGCCGTTGGCCTCTTCCGCCAGTGCACCCTTCGCACCGACACGATTCAAATCAATACTCAGGTTGTCCATATCGCTCTCCTCTAATGTCCTTCCTCACCCATCCCCTCACCATAAACACCGATACGGCTTTCCAGGCGTGAAAGCACCTGCTGTCTGCCGGTCTTTTCTATCCTGACCTTCATGCCTGCGAAGGCCAGATCACCTGCCTCATTAAAGTGCAG
>JBAVVF010000241.1:0-14847 GCA_049697155.1 Anaerolineales bacterium | reverse complement strand
GTTCTGCCGTACGCGTTCCCCCTGTCTGCGCTGGGACTGTTGATTGCCACGCTGTTCGGGCTGGAGACGGGGATCGTCTTCTCCCTGGCGCTGGCTTTCATCGTGCCGTATAACCTGCCGAATACGCTCGACCTGACGGCTTATTACCTGATCTCGTCGCTGACCGGCGTTCTGGTGCTTGGGAATGCACGCCGGGTCTGGACGTTCTTCCGGGCCGGGATGGCCGTGGCCGTCGCGGGAATCGCGATGCTACTGGCCTTCCGCTTCCCGTTCGTGCAGATGGACCCCGTCGCGGTGCTGCAGTTGGCCGGCGCGGCGGTCTTCAGCGGGCTGGCGGCCTCGAGCATTGCGCTGCTGCTCCAGTACTTCCTGGCTCAGGCGCTGGGCCTGACCACGGCCCTGCAATTGATCGAAATCTCACGTCCCGATTTCCCGCTGCTGCAATTCTTCCTGCGCAATGCCCCCGGGACCTACCAGCACAGCCTGCAGGTTGCGAACCTGGCCGAGCAGGCTGCTGAGGCGATTGGCGCGGATGCACTGCTGACGCGCGTCGGGGCGCTCTTCCATGACGTGGGCAAGGCCATGAACCCGATGTTCTTCGTCGAGAACCAGCCGCAGGATAAGGTCAACACCCACGAAGACCTGGCCCCGGATGAATCCTCGGCCGCGATCGTCTCGCATGTCAATGATGGGATCGCGCTGGCCCACAAACACCGCCTGCCGCGCCGCATCGACGACTTCATCCTGGAACATCATGGGACGCTGATCACGCGTTACCAATACACCCAGGCCCTGGAGGCGGCCGGCGGCGATACCTCCAAAGTGGACATCGAGCAATTCCGCTACCCGGGCCCCAGGCCGCGCTCGCGCGAGACGGCCCTGCTCATGCTGGCCGACGGCTCCGAAGCGCGGGCCCGCGCGGAACGCCCCGAGGATGAAGAGGCGATCCGCGATATCGTCCGCTCGACGATTGAGGTTGCCCAGAAACAGGGTCAGCTCGACAACACCCAACTGACCCTGCGCGACCTCAGCACCATCACCGATGTATTTGTCAACATTCTGCGCGGCACGCATCATCCACGCATCTCCTATCCCAAGGAATCGCCTGCCACGCAGGATGTCAGTACGGTGCCGAATAAAACTTGATCAACGTCGAATCGAAACTTCCCTTTCGTAAAGACCTGCTCGAACGTGCCGTCCGGGCGGTATTCGAGCACCAGGCGACGATTGAATCGCCGGATGCCGAACTGTCGATTGTTCTGACCGATGACGCGCGCCTGCAGGAGTTGAACCGCGACTACCTGGGAATCGACGCGCCGACCGACGTGCTTTCCTTTCCCGCCTCTGAAACCGATCCGCAGACGGGCGCGCGTTACCTCGGCGACATCCTCATCTCGATCCCGCGCGCCCGGTCCCAGGCGGAGGCGGGCGGCCATCCGCTCGAAGCGGAGGTGCAGCTGCTGGTAGTCCACGGCGTGCTGCATTTGCTCGGACACGATCACGCCCAGGCCAGGCAAAAAGCCAGAATGTGGAAAGCCCAGGCCGAGATCCTCGCACGGCTCGGGCTGGGTCACATCCAAATCCGGGAAGAATGATGTCATTCAAAAGCTTCATCAATTCCCGCGTGCATGCTTTCGGGCATGCCTTTCATGGCTGGCGGCATGTACTGAGGACCCAGCGCAATGCCTGGATCCACTCGGTGGCGGCCACGCTGGTCGTGCTGGTCGGGTTATGGCTGCGAATATCCCCGCGCGATTGGGCCGTCCTGGTGTTGGCCATCACCATAGTGTTCACCGCTGAATTTATCAACACGGCCATCGAAGCCGTCGTCGACCTGGCCAGCCCGGTCCATCACCCGCTGGCAAAGGTTGGCAAGGATGTCGGCGCGGGCGCGGTCCTGATCTCGGCCCTGGCGGCGGTGTTGATCGGTCTGCTCATCCTGGGTCCACCGCTTTGGGCACGACTTGTATCCTTGTTTAGTGGTAATTGATTGCTAATGGCTGTTAGCTTCTAGCTTTTAGCTGTTAGCGTTTAGCTTTGAGCGAATTACTGGAGATACTATGCCTCTTTCCTTCCAATTTGGTACTGTTGGTGCACCGCTCGCCACGCCGAAGAAGCCGGGCGGGTCGGTAGGCGCGATCGAATTCAGCAAATCCATCGGGTTGAATACTTTCGAGCTGGGCTGGGTGCAGTCGGTGCGCGTGACTGAGGTGACCTGTGCGGCCATCAAAGGGATGGCGGAAGAGCATGGGGTTTCACTGAGCGTTCATGCGCCTTATTTTTTCAACTTGAACGCGACTGCCGAGGAGTGGCCCAAGTCCCGCAAGCGCCTGATGGATGCGGCAGTCTACGGCCACCTGGCCGGCGCCACCGACATCATCTTCCATCCCGGCTCGTATTTTGCCAACGATCCCCTGGAAGTCTTGAAGATCGCCATCCCGCGCCTGCAGGGCTGCATCGCTGAATTGCGGAAGGCCGGCAACCCCGTCACACTGCGCCCGGAAACGATGGGCAAGTCCGCGATGCTCGGTTCACTGGAGGATACGCTCGCGATGAGCCAGGCTATCGAAGGCGTGCAACCCTGCCTGGATCTTGCTCATCTGCACGCCCGTCCCGGCGATGGGTCCCTGAACACCTACGACGAATGGTGTGCTTTGTTGAAAAAGTACCAGAAGGCATTGGGGAAGAAAGCCTTGAAGCGACTGCACATTCACCTTTCGGGGATCGAGTATGGTCCCAAAGGCGAAAAGAATCATCTCCCTGTGGCTGAGTCGGACCTGAAACTTAACCTGCTCTTCAAAGCCCTGGAAGACTTCGGCTGCGCGGGCCGCATCCTGTGCGAAAGCCCCATCATGGAAGAGGACGCGCTGAAAATGAAGAAAGCCTGGATGAAGGTGAGTGGGGAGAAAGAGTAAAAAGTGAGAAGTAAAAGGAGTGCGGATAAGGCCCGCACTCCTTTTTTAATAGCAAGCCGGCTACAAATTACAGGTCATCCACGGGGGTTTTGCCATCCATCCAGTTCAGCTCGCTGTCGAGCATGAATTGCGCGCCCCAGCCGTAGGGGTTCTGATTCCAGGGCTGGAAGGTTTTGACCGCCTGATAAAACGCTTCGATGTTATCCGGGGTCGGCTCTGCGTTGAGTGCTCGCAGACAGGCCATAAAACCGTCAGGCTTATCCCTGGCATTTTCCAACACCTTCAGAAACCACTTGTGATAAGGATACAACATTTCATTATGTGCCAGGATCAAACGTCCGCCGAACAGGATCAATTTGCTGACGGCCGTTCCGAGCAGATAGCGGTTTCCCTGCTTAAGTGCTTCGCCGCAGTACCAGTGCCAGGCCTCCAGCTGGGCGGCAAAGCGCTGGACCCGTTCGGCTTTTTCTGCAATCGGGTATGCCACAACCCGGCGAATCTCCTGCTCGAAGCCTTCCATTCGGTTGAACAGGACCTGGCAGCCTTCGAAGGCAAAGCGGGCCGGTTCACTTCCCCTTTCGGCCACCTGCCGGATGAAATCCAGGCTCAGATACTTTCCGTCCACGTAGCCGCCCGGATAGGTAGATAGTTCTGTGTTGAAGAAGGTGACCTGTCCCGCCTGGAGGCGTCTTTGGTATTCCTCCTGCGGCAGGAAGATCAGGATGTCGACGTCGGAGGCCGGAGTTTCAAACCCGTGGGCGATCGATCCGCTCAAGAGCAGGGCCAGCACGGCCGGGTCGCGCTGAAAGTATTCTTTGACGTTCTGTATAGTTTGGCTGTGGTGTGGATGCATGGCAGACTCCTAGAATTTGTAATCCGGTTTGAAGGTTGAAGCGGCCCAGGCCTCGAGTTGTCCTTTTGTGGCCTGCGCGCCCGGCGGGATCGAACAATCCGCGGCCATTCACACCGACGATGGAAAGTTTGCGGTCGTGCAGCAGGAGTGAGTCGGGGATTTGAGCGGTCATGGATGGGAGCCGTGGAAATGTCCGGAGATGCAGGGAAGCAGGTTAAGAGGCAGTATAAACCATTTTAACGGGGCAAATTTGCGTCCGGAGAAAATCCAGTATCCGCCAAACTCGATCAGGCAGGCCATATCTGGCTGTGCTGCAGCCCGTCATAATTATTGGGTAAAAACCATGCAAAGAACTTCGCTGCAGATCTGCAACTCGGTTGGTCGTCCCCGGTAGGAAATCCCTGCCGGTTTCCATTTTCTCAAAGAGGAGAATGAATCCATGCGTTCCAACAAAGTTCTGTTTGTCCTGCTCGCGCTGGTGCTGGCCCTATCCACGACCCAGGCAGCTCTCGCCCAGGGGCGCGGCCCGGCTCCGATCCTTGGCACCGATTCGCCCACGGCCATCCAGGGTCAATTCATTGTGGTCTTCGACCAGGATGCCGGCCAAAAGGACGTCGAGAATGCCATCGAGCACGCCCGCGGTCTGGGCGCGCAAGTCCATCACCGCTATCAGTATGCGCTCAAAGGCTTTGCCGCGACCCTTCCGGAGCAGGCTTTGCAGGGATTACAGCATAATCCGCACGTGCTGTACATCGAAGCGGACCAGGTCGTGACGCTCGATTCCGACCAGATCGATCCGCCTTCCTGGGGTCTGGATCGTATCGACCAGCGGGCCCTGCCGCTCAACGCCAAATACACCTACAATTTCACCGGCGCGGGCGTGAATGCCTACATCATCGATACGGGAATCCTGCCCACGCACGTCGATTTCGGCGGGCGCGCCTCTGTGGCGTATGATGCCGTCGGCGATGGCCAGAACGGGATCGACTGTAACGGTCACGGCACCCACGTCGCCGGGACGGTCGGCGGCGCAAGCTATGGCGTAGCCAAAGGCGTGAGATTGTACGCGGTGCGTGTCCTGGACTGCTCCGGTTCCGGGACGAACGCCGGCGTCATTGCCGGGGTGGACTGGGTCACCGCGCATCATACCGATCCGGCGGTTGCCAACATGAGCCTGGGGGGCAGCGCCTCCGACGCGATCGACCTGGCCGTCAACAACTCCATCAGTGCCGGAGTGACCTATTCAATCGCCGCCGGGAACAGCCGCCGGGACGCCTGCCGCTTCTCACCGGCACGCGTGCCCGCCGCCCTGACCATCGCCGCCACCACCAACACGGATACCCGCGCCTCCTACTCGAATTACGGGACCTGCGTCGACCTGTTTGCCCCCGGTTCGGGAATCACCTCGGCCTGGATCGGCAGCAACACCGCCACGAGCACGATCAGCGGAACGTCCATGGCCACGCCGCACGTGACTGGCGTCGCCGCGCTCTATCTGCAGGCACACCCGACTGCCCTGCCTGCCGCCGTCGCCACGGCGATCAAGTCCAGCGCGACCCTCAACGTGGTGCTCGATCCGAAAGGTTCTCCCAACCTGCTGCTGTATTCCCTGATCCCCTGAAAAATTCCCTGACCAGACAATAAAAACGAGAGTCGCCGCTGGTTACAGCGGCGACTTGGTTAAAGCGGTATTGTTTCGAATTAAGCGCCTGCCTAGCTTCAGTGTCATTTATCACGTCTTGGAATATGCTTTAGACCCTGAATTTTCCCTGTCCATCGAAGCAGGAAACCGATTCGAATCTGTGATCGCTACTTCTTCGAGCCTGTCAACGCGGTCGTGATCCCCAGCCCAACATAGACCAGTCCCGCGAAGTAGCGCTGGCCCTTGTGGAAGTGAGTATTGCCTTTCAACCTCTCCGCGAGGGAACTGGCTAAGAGAGCATACAGGCTGTCGGTAACGATCGCCATACCCACAAAGATCACGCCCAGCATTAAGGTTTGAGAGGTAATGTTACCCCGAGCGGGATCCACGAACTGCGGCAGGAAGGCAAAGAAGAAGAGCGCGGTTTTGGGATTGAGGATGTTGACCACCAGTCCCTGCCAGTAAATGCGTGAGAGGCTTTCCTTCCTGACCATTTCACTTTCCATTTCCTCTCCGGAAGCAAAAAGCTTGCGGAGGCCGAGATAGATCAAATACGCGGCTCCCAGATACTTCACAATATCAAAGGCCAGGGCCGAAGACAGCAAAATCGCCGAGAGTCCCAGGGTGGCTGCCACGGCCTGCAGGAAGTTGGCGGTCTCGATCGCCAGCACCGACACCAGCCCGGCCAAGCGTCCCTGGCTGGCACTGCGGGCCGTGATGTACAGCACGGCCGGACCCGGAACCAGCAGCAGCGCCAGGGTTGCACCCATGAAGAAATATAACTGTGACAATTCAAACATAATGGTTGCCTTTATTTTTGAGAATTCAGGCTAGTTTACTATAAGTCGGTGTGGGGGTTGAGCAGAACCTTACCTGCCTGGCGGTCCAAAGTGCAGGCAGGTGTATAATCAGCCGCGTCGAACGCATCATAGTTATCGGGGAGGCAATGCTCCATGTCAAACTTCTCACATACAAGAAATGGATATTGCTGCCAACCTGCCGATCGAACCGGGTATTGCCACGCCGGTCCTCGCAGGCTATTTATGAAAGGACGGGGTTGATATGAAGATTTTTCTATTCCTGCTTCTTGCGCTTCTTGTTCTGATCCTGGCGGCCTGGCTGTTCCCCGCTGCCGCTCCCGCGCTTGCGATCGGACTGGTCCTGATCAGCCTGGGCTTCGCCATTTTTGCCGCAGTCCGCAGGCACCGGACGGCCTATCGTCAGGGACAGATCACGCGCCCGGCCTTCGCGCGCAACATCGTCCTGGACGTCGCTGGCATCTTGCTGGCCGTGACCACCGCGGGTCTGCTGGGCAGGTATGTCGCGCAGATGCTGGCAGGTCCGATCGACAATGCCCTCATCCGGATGGTTGCAGGCATCCTCATTGGAATGCTGGTGGGAATTGCCGCGGGGCTTTTGGTCAACTGGGCCTGGAGCCGCCTGCTGGCGAAAACCTCACTGCGAAGCTGAGGTCCGGCCTCCACGGGGGTCACGGCAGGGCGACTACCAGTAGTGATGCACCTGCGGACGGACCAGCCGGTCGTAGATCACGCCCACCTGATTCATCACTGCCTCTGAAAGCGGCGGCAGGTCCGCAGCTTTGAGATTCTCCTCCACCTGGGCCGGACGCTTGGCGCCGGGGATGGCGCACGTCACTGCGGGCGCCATCAGAATCCAGCGCAGGGCCATTTGGGTCATGCTCATGCCCTCGGGGACGAGGGGGCGCAGCTCCTCCACCGCCTGCAAGCCGGTCTCGTAATCCAGCCCGGAGAAGGTCTCGCCGCGGTCGAAGGATTCCCCGTGACGGTTGAATCGGCGATGATCGTCTTCCTGGAAGGAAGTCCTGGGCGTCATCTTGCCGGTCAACATCCCGGACGAAAGAGGCACGCGCGCCAGGATGCCGATCTTGCGGCGCCGGGCCTCCCCGAAAAATAAGTCCAGCGGGCGCTGGCGGAACATATTGAAGATGATTTGCACGGTCTGTACGTTGGGATACTCGATGGCTTTGAGCGCTTCCTCCACTTTTTCGACGCTCACGCCGTAGTAGCACAGCTTGCCATCCTTCACCAGTTCATCCAGCGCATCGAAGGTTTCAGGCATGTAATAGACTTCCGTCGGCGGGCAATGCAGCTGCAGGAGATCGATCGTCTCTACATCGAGGTTTCGCAGGCTGCGCTCCACGAAGGCGGTCAGGTTCTTTTTGTTGTACCCCGCCGCGACATGCGGATCGAGCCTGCGCCCGGCCTTGGTCGCCACATAAAACGGTTCGCGGCGTTCTTTGCGGAGCTTGGCCAGGAGTTGTTCGCTGCGCCCGTCGCCGTAGACATCCGCGGTGTCGAAAAAGTTGACGCCCAGGTCCAGGGCCCGCTGCAGGGCTGCCAGCGACTCTTCATCCTTCACGTCCCCCCACGTCCCTCCGATGGCCCACGCGCCGAAACTGATCGTCGAAACCTTCCAGCCGGTACGTCCGAGTTCGCGGTATTGCATGTTGCCTCCTGGTTTGAATGGTGTCGGCCTTGAATAAGCTGCTCACCCGCCGATGTGCGACATCTCCACCTTGGGGAGAGAGGCGGTATTGCCGGATCGGATTTCAGAATAGCGGTCACTGCGCTTGTCCCAGATGTCCGCAATTACTTGCGAAATTTCATCATCGGTCGCGCCGCTGCGCAGCAAATCGCGAAAGTCATGCCCCTTGACTGCAAACAGACAGGTATAAAGCTTGCCCTCGGCGGAGAGCCGGGCGCGGGTACAGGTGCCGCAAAATGCATGGGTAACGGACGAGATCAGGCCGATCTCCCCGCTGCCATCCTTGTAGCGCCAGCGCTCGGCAACTTCGCCGGGATAGTTTGGATCCACCGGTTCCAGCGGCATCTCGGCGTTGATTCTCCTGACGATCTCCGCAGCCGGGATGACTTCGTCCATACGCCAGCCGTTGGTATGACCGACGTCCATGTATTCGATGAAACGCAGGATGTAACCCTTCTCACGGAAAAAACGCGCCATCGGCAGGATGCTGGCCTCGTTCAGGCCGCGCTTGACCACCATATTGACCTTGATCGGTCCCAGGCCCACCCTGGCAGCCTCCTCCATGCCTTCCAGCACGCGCGTGACGGAAAAGTCCACGTCGTTCATCGCCTTGAACACCTCATCATCCAGGGAGTCCAGGCTGACGGTGACGCGCTTCAACCCGGCGTCCTTCAGGAGGCCAGCCCGTTTGGCAAGCAGGGACCCATTCGTCGTCAGGGTGAGATCGAGATCCGGGATTTGCGCGAGCATGCCGACCAGCAAATGCAGGTCACGCCGGACGAGCGGCTCGCCGCCCGTCAGCCGGATCTTCCGGACGCCATGACCGACAAAAAGACGGGCCAGTCGCGTAATCTCCTCGAACGTCAAAATCTGGTCGCGCTCGAGGAATTGGTGATCCGGGCCGAAAACCTCCTTGGGCATGCAGTACACGCAGCGGAAATTGCAGCGGTCCGTCACGGAGATCCGCAGGTCACGCAGGGGGCGATTAAGTGTATCTGAAAGGGTCATTTTGTATCACTCTGTAACAATAGATTGTCCAAAAAACCACAATTTATAAGCATTATCCATTATAACAATTCTATATGAAGATCAGGTTAGCCGATTGACGATGCCCTTCAGGCATGCTATGATGCTGGTATCTTCCCCGCAATTATCAAGGAGTTTTTTATGAGTGTAGAATTTATTTTTCGCATTATCGGTATGATTGTAGGCACGGTCCTTGGTTGGGTGTTTGGGGGCTGGGCTGCCAGAATCGAGCCATTCGATCCACGCCAGGAAGTACTTTATGAGGTGGTTTTCGCCCTGGTCGGCCTGCTGGCGGGACTGGTCCTGACGCCATACATCACGACGCGCCCGGCGCGTGCCATTCGGAACCAGCTTGGACGTCTTTCGGCGGAGACCCTCTTTGCCGGCCTGACCGGTCTGATGGTTGGGCTGTTAACGGCTGCACTGCTTTCCTTTCCCTTCTCGCAACTGCCGCCTCCCTTTGGAGAGATCCTGCCATTCGCCGGCGTGCTGGCCTTCTCATATTTTGGCGTCTCCCTGTTTGTCATGCGGCAGGGTGACCTGATGGGTCTGATGAGCACGTTGAGCGGACGCAGCGAAAGCGGAGGCTCCTCCTCCTGGACAAACCTCAACCGGACAATCTTACTGGATACCAGCGTCATCATCGATGGGCGGGTAGCCGACATCGCCAAAACGGGATTCCTGCCCGGCACGCTTCTGATCCCGCGCTTCGTGTTGAACGAGCTCCAATACATCGCCGACTCACCGGATGGTCTGCGCCGCCAGCGCGGCCGTCGCGGCATGGAAGTTCTGGCCGACCTGCAAAAACAGCCCAACATCCTCGTCCGCATCAGCGACATCAATGCCGAAGGCGTGCGGGAAGTGGACGACAAGCTCGTCGTCCTGGCCCGGCAGCTGAAGTGTCCCATCCTCACGAATGATTACAACCTCAACCGCGTCGCCGAGCTCCAGGGTGTTACGATCCTGAACATCAATGAACTGGCCAACGCCGTGAAGTCCGTGGTCCTGCCGAGCGAACGCATGACCCTGAATATTTTCCAGGAAGGCAAGGAATTTGGCCAGGGCGTGGGCTACATGGACGACGGCACGATGGTCGTGGTCGAGAACGGACACGATTACATTGGCGAGTACAAGGAAGTGGTCGTGACCAAAGTCCTGCAGACGGCAGCCGGGCGCATGATCTTTGCCCGGGTCGAGGAAGATAACGGGAAAAAGAAGAAGTAGTTGGTTAGTTGGTTAGTTTTGTAGTTACATAGTTTGGCAACTGCCTGGCCTCGTGGTTATGGGCCTGGCACAAACAGCTGAACTCTCGAACTACCCCACTACTCAACTATCGAACTACACAACTACTGAACTACCCCACTACTCAACTACCATGATCCGTCTTTACAACACCCTTACCCGCAAAAAAGAAGAGTTTCAGACTCTTGAACCGAACTTCGTCAAGATGTATGTCTGCGGTGTGACAGTTTACGACGACGCCCACGTCGGGCATGCCATGTCGGCACTGGTATTCGACATCATTCGTCGCTACCTCGAATATCGCGGCTACAAATTCAAGCACGTCATGAACTATACGGACGTGGATGACAAGATCATCAACCGCGCCCGACAGCTCGGTGAAGATCCGCTGAAGCTGTCCCAGCGCTATGTGGAGGAGTACGCCCGCGATCTGCAGGCGTTGAACGTTCTGCCGGCCACGTCCTATCCGCAGGTCAGCAAGACCATGCCGCTCATCATCGAGTTCATTCAGGGACTCATTCGCAAAGAGTCCGCCTACGCGGCGTCGAACGGGGATGTGTACTTCAGCGTGACGGGTGATCAGGATTACGGAAAGCTTTCGGGCCGTAAACTGGATGATATGCAGGCCGGCGCCCGCATCGAGGTCGGCGAGTCCAAGGACCACCCGATGGACTTCGCACTGTGGAAAGCTGCCAAGCCCGGTGAAATTTCCTGGGATAGCCCGTGGGGCAAGGGCCGTCCCGGCTGGCACATCGAATGCTCGGCCATGAACCTGGCCGAACTGGGCGAACAGATCGACATCCATGGCGGCGGCAACGACCTGATCTTCCCGCACCACGAGAACGAGATCGCCCAGAGCGAATCGTATACAGGCAAACCATTCGCGCGCTACTGGGTCCACAACGGCATGCTCCAGGTCGGCGGTGGTGAAAAGATGTCCAAGTCCTTGGGCAACTTCGTCACCATCCGGGAGTTTCTCAAGAAGCGTGATGCTGACGTGATGCGGATGCTCGTCTTGACCGGAAGTTATCGCGCGCCCCTGGTCTTCAACCAGGATACACAGGATGCCGCGGAAAAATCGCTCGAGCGGCTCAAGTCGGCGCTGCGGCCCGCCTCGGCTTCCGCCAAAGGATTCCCCGCCGAGGGTGCAGCCACGCTGGACTCCCAGGCCGAAGCTGCAAAGCAGTCTTTCATCGAGGCGATGGACGATGACTTCAACACCCCGCTGGCTCTGGCAGCCCTGTATGAGCTGATCAAAGCCATCAACACCGCCCGCGATCACGGCGCGACGAACGACCAGTTGAACCCCGCCCAGGATTCCCTGCGCGAGTTAACCAGCGTCCTCGGTCTGCGCCTGCAGGAGAAGCAGGGCTCCGGCGACGCGGACAAATTCGTCGATCTACTGGTGGAAGTACGCACTGAAGTGCGCAAGCAAAAATTGTGGCAGCTCTCCGATCTGATCCGCAACCGGCTGAAGGAACTCGGCGTTACCATTGAGGACACAAAAGAGGGGACGAAGTGGCGATATTTGTAATTGGAGAATCGGTGAATTGTTTACAAAAACTTCCGGGTGCTTCCTAATTCCTGGAAGTTTTTATTTTTATCCGGCAGTACCAGCGGAATATCCAGAAAGGGATGCCTGACCACCTGCACGGGCAGACAATAGGCTTCTTCGATCAGCTCCGCCTGCAGCACTTCGGCCGGCTTGCCCAGCGCTTTGATCTTTCCCGCGACCATCAGAGCGACGCGATCGGCGTAATGGGCGGCCAGGTTCAAATCATGTAATGCAACCAGCACGGCAAGGTTATCCTTGTGGGCAAGTTCATGCACCAATTCCAGTAAACTGACCTGATACTGCAAATCGAGATGGGCAGTGGGTTCGTCGAGCAGGAGGATCGGCGTGGACTGGCAAAGCGCGCGGGCCAGCAGGACGCGCTGCTGCTCTCCGCCGGAAAGCTCGCCTACGCGGCGATCCGCAAAGGGCAGCGCGCTGACGCGGGCCAGCGACTGGCGTGCGATCTCCTCATCCTTTGGCGACGGCTGGCCGAGAAACCCAAGATAGGGCGTGCGTCCAAGCAGAACGGTCTCCCAGACCGTATAGGCCGGGGGCAGGGATACGGCCTGGGGAACAGTGGCCACATATCGGGCGCGCTGGAGTGTCGAGAGCGAAGCGAAATCATCGCCATTCGTCCGGACTTGTCCGCCGGCGATCGGGATCACGCCGCTCACCGCGCGGATAAGGGTCGATTTGCCCGCGCCGTTCGGGCCGATCAGCGCCAGCACTTCGCCGCTCTGCACATCGAAGGCGACATCGTGCAGAATGCGGCGGGGGCCGTAGTCAACAGAGAGATTTTGAATCTTCAACATATCATTTCCAATGCAGGGGCACAGCGAGGGGTATGCACGCCGAAACGATCAACCGTCCCGCTGTGCCCTTATCTACCAATACCCTTGATTCTTCGAGCGGCGCAGGACCCAGAGGAAGAACGGTGCGCCGGCCAGGGCAGTAATGATTCCCACGGGGATCTCCTGCGGTGCAAGCAGGACGCGGGCCAGAATATCCGAAATGATCAATGCCGACGCGCCGCCGAGGATGCTCAAAGGGAGGAGCCGCTTGTAATCAGGCCCGGACCAAAGTCGCATAATGTGCGGCACGATGAGGCCGATGAACCCGATGATGCCGGAAAACGCGACCGCCGCAGCCGTTGCCAGCGAGGAGGCTGTCAACATAATTCGCTTGGCGCGCGTCACGTTCAACCCCAGCTGCTGGGCCTGGTCGTCGCCGAATTGCAGGAGGTTCAAGGCATGCCCGCTGAGCAGCAACACCCCGAGGCCGATGATGAGATAAGGCGTGATCGCCAGGATGGACGTCCAGCCGCTCTGACTTGCGCCTCCCAGCAGCCAGCCGAGGGCCCGGCGCACTTCGCCCGTCGAGCGCAGCATCAGGAAGGAGGTCAGCGACGTGGCAAAGGAGGAGAACGCCACCCCGGCCAGGATCAGGTTCGTGGAGGGGATCGTTCGCCCGACGCGCGCCAGCGTATAAACGATCAGGACCGTCAGCAGCGCGGCAATAAAGGCCGCCATGGGGATTGCCATCAGCCCCCAGAAGGAGTACGGCCATTCGATCGACATCGCGATGACCGCGCCGAGTCCCGCGCCCGAGGCGACCCCGATCAAAAACGGGTCCGCCAGCGGATTGCGGAACAGACCCTGGTAGGTCGCGCCGCTGCCCCCCAGGGCCGCGCCGGTCAGCGCGATCAGGACCGTGCGCGGCAGACGGATCTTCCACAAAATGGACGAGGAAATGTCCGTGCCGCGCCCGAGCAGCGTATTCCACAATTCCAGTGGCGACAGCAGGACCGAACCGATCGCCAGGCTCAGGAGCAGGGCAACGGCCAGGATCAGGAACGAGAGCAGAAAAGGCGTGCGGCGCATGAGGAATGTAAATGGGTACACAGGCAGGCAGGTAAACAAGTTATGGAAAAACCTGTCTACCTGTGTACGTAATACCTTCTACTTGAATACATCCGGATGCAGCAACTTTGCCAGCTGCTCCAGGCCGTCCACGAGGCGCGGGCCCGGCCGGCTGATCAGGTTATCGTCGAAGGGGAAGATCTGATCCTCCTGCACCGCAGCAATGGTTCCCCAGCCGGCGCGAGCCTTGACCGCCTCGGCGGTGATGCCCCAGATCGAATCGCCCAGCACGATCACGTCCGGATTGCTTGCCACGATCTGCTCCAGGCTGACCTGCGGATACGGGTCCGTGACGCCGGCCACGGTGGAAAAGTTGACGCCGCCGGCCCGCTCGATGAGCAGGTCGCCGAATGTGCCCGGGCCGTACGTGAAGGGCTTGGAGGCATCCGAGGCGTCGATCTCGTAGAAGACGACAGGTTTCTCCGTGACGGTCGCGATCTTTTCGTCCACCGCGGCGACGCGCGCCTTCAGCCCTTCGACCAGGGTTTCGGTCTCCGCTTCATGCCCCGTCATCGTTGCCACCTGTTGAAGATTGCCATACATCTCGTCCAGGGTTGTCGGGTTCTTCAGGTAGAAAACTGTAAGCCCCAGATCCTCCAGCTGCTTTACGAGCTCCGGCGGGTTGATCTCGGCCGCCAGCACGAGGTCAGGCTCGAGGGCGAGGATTGCTTCCGGGCTGTATTGCCCCATCGAGCCGCCAACCTTCGCAAGCGTTTCCGCTTCCGGCGGATAGTTTGAAAACTCATCCCGTCCCACGACCTGATCCCCCGCACCGATCGCGAACAGGATCTCCGTGTTGGAAGGCGCGAGAGAAACCACACGTTGGGCAAAGCCTGTAAGCTTCACTTCGCGTCCGAGCCCATCCACGAACGTGGAAACCCGGGTATCTTTCGTGGGAGCAGCAGTAGCAATGGCTTCCGTTGCCGGGGGCTCCGTTACCGCGGGAGCAGTTGTCGGCGCAGTCTGCGGCGCGCAGTCCGCCAGCAGGGTAATCATTAATGTTGCTAACAGAATTTTTCGTAACATGGTTGCTCCAGAATTTGTGTGTAGCCGGGCGTTCTCTAGCGCCGGTTACATTGGAATCAAAATCCCCAGCATGGGCTGGGGAGGTTGGAGAGGCAATCCGAGTGGCCGTCCTCCACCTCCTTTCCGCGAGAGAGTGGTAGAAC
>JBAVVF010000240.1:0-2167 GCA_049697155.1 Anaerolineales bacterium | reverse complement strand
AAAACCTTCTTAGCCACAGAGAACACTGAGCCCATTGAGAAAAAATCTCTTAAAACTCTGTGGACTCTGTGGCTTAACACACTCAGGTAGCCACTCCCCAAAGGTGGCTGGCGCCCGGATACTTTTGTGGTTAAATAGACCCATGAAGGAACTTGTTTTTCTCAAACTCGGCGGATCGTTAATTACAGATAAAACCCAGCCCTACACTCCCCAACTGAATATCATCGAAGATGTCGCGCTGCAAATCTCGACGGCCCTGCGGACCCAGCCGGACCTGCGTCTCGTCCTCGGGCACGGCTCAGGCTCCTTTGGTCACGTAGCCGCGACCGAATATCACACCCGTGCCGGATTCCCCCACGCGGCGCCCCTCAGCCACAGGGAGCGCGATGCGACCGAGGAAAACTATTGGAAGGGGTTTGCCGAGGTCTGGTATCAGGCCTCAGCTCTGAATCGATTCGTCATGAAGGCTTTGCGGAAGACGAATGTACCGGCCATTGCCCTCCCGCCTTCGGCCAATGTGATCGCCAGCGACGGGAAGGTTTCGCTCTGGGAGACCTCGGGGATCAGCATGGCTCTGGCCTCCGGGCTGGTGCCGGTGATCTTTGGCGACGTCACTTTCGATGAAATCCGCGGCGGGACGATCCTCTCGACCGAGGACTTGTTCGGACATCTGGCGCGCGCCCTCCACCCCGAGCGGATCCTCCTGGCCGGGAGCGAATCGGCCGTCTGGGCGGATTTTCCGGCCCGGACGCGCAAAGTGGAAACCATCACTCCAGGGACGTTTTCCGAGGTCAGCCAGGGACTTGGAAAAGCTGCCGGAGCGGATGTCACCGGCGGGATGGAATCGAAGGTCAAACAGATGCTGGAACTGGTCCAGGGCTATCCCAATGTCAAAGTCCAGATCTTTTCCGGCGGGGAGCCCGGAAACATCGTGCGCGCCCTGACGGGGGAAACTCTCGGCACCTGGATCACGGCCTGATTCCCAGCCGAATCTGTCAGACAACATATGACACTATTCGCGTGAAACAGGGATGGAAGTCTCTTCACAGAAACGCAAAAAACCAGACAATTAAGCTGAATCAATCGAAAGGAGCAAATATGGCAATCACAAAGAAGAGGAAAGCTTTGCCGAAGAAGAAAACAATGGCAAAAAAGACGGCTGTCAAAAAAGCCGGGACTTCTCCGTCTTCAAACGGGAAAAAGGCGGCTTTTGTACCGACAAAGCTCAAACTTCTACGCCCCGTTCCCTCAGATATCGAAATCGCGCAGGCCGGCAAACTCAAACCGATCCTGCAAATTGCTGCAGAACTCGGGATCCGTGAAAATGAACTGGAGCTCTTCGGGCCCTACAAAGCCAAGATCAAGCTCGAGATCCTCGAGCGTCTGGGGAAGCGTCCGAACGGCAAGTACATCGACGTGACGGCCATCACCCCGACGCCGCTCGGCGAAGGCAAGAGCACGACCATGGTCGGACTGAGTCAGGCGCTGGGTGCGCACCTTGGCAAGCGCGTCTTCACCTGCATCCGCCAGCCCTCGCAGGGACCAACCTTCGGCATCAAGGGCGGCGCGGCCGGCGGCGGGTACAGCCAGGTCATCCCGATGGAGGATTTCAACCTCCATCTGACCGGCGATATCCACGCCATCACCGCTGCCCACAACCTGTGTGCCGCCGCTCTCGATGCCCGCATGCTGCACGAGTCGAACCAGGACGATGAAAAGCTCTTCAATGCCCTCTGCCCGCTGGATAAGCAGGGCAACCGCAGGTTCTCCCCCACCATGCTGCGCCGCCTGAAGAAGCTCGGCATTGACAAGACCAACCCGAACGACCTGACACCTGAAGAGCGCTCGCGCTTTGCCCGTCTCGACATCGACCCGAACGGCATTGCGTGGCGGCGCGTGATGGACACCAATGACCGCTTCCTGCGGGAGGTCATGGTTGGTTTAGGCAAGGAGGAACTGGGGCACGAGCATCGCTCGGGCTTCGACATCACCGTCGCCAGCGAGATCATGGCCATCCTGGCCCTGACTACCAGCCTGAGTGACATGCGCGATCGTCTCGGCCGCATGGTCGTCGCGACCGACAAAAAGGGACAGGCTGTCACCGCCGAGGATCTCGGCGTGGCCGGCGCGCTGACCGTCCTGATGAAGGATGCCATCAAACCCAACC
>JBAVVF010000239.1:0-2650 GCA_049697155.1 Anaerolineales bacterium | reverse complement strand
GGAACAAGTTCGAAGTCCATCTTGAGGCGAGGCTGCCAAAGCTTTATGCCGATCCTCCCCGCCTCGAATCCATCCTGCGGAACCTGATCGAGAACGCAGTCAAGTATGGAGGCGAACATGCGAAGATCAGGGTGGAGGTCTGCAGGCAGGACAAGGACCTGCTTTTCCGCGTCATCGACAACGGTCCGGGCATCCCGGAGGGCGAAAGCCAGAACATCTTTGAAAGCTTCTACCGCGTCGATGATAGTCTGGCCCGTCTCACCAGTGGTGCAGGCTTGGGACTCGCGATCTGCCAGGGTCTCGTGCGGGCACATGGCGGCAGGATCCGGGTTGAACGACGGAAAGCCGGAACCTGCATCGCTTTTACAATCCCGGGGAAACAAGCCGCTTCCGGGAATAGTCAGGGAAAGAAAAGGAAGCCGGTCAGCCAATGAACACGAACGTTTTAGTGGTCGATGACGAAAGGTCGCTGCGTGACTTCGTGCGCCGCAACCTGGAAGTCCGCGGCTACAAAGTGTTGACCGCCTCGAACGGGCTCGAGGCCCTGGCAATCTTCAACAACGAAAACGTTCAGCTTGTCATTGTCGACATTATGATGCCGCACATGGATGGACTGGAGGCGACGCGCCGCATCCGCCAGGGATCGCACGTGCCGATCATCATCCTGACTGCCATGGGCGAGGAAGCCGACAAGGTGCGGGCCTTCGACCTGGGCGCAGACGACTATCTGACGAAGCCGTTCGGCGTGGGAGAGCTGCTGGGAAGGGTCAAAGCGGTGCTGCGCCGCGCCGATTGGGCCGAATCCGCTTCACACGAGGAGCGAATCGTACGCGGCGAGATCGAAGCTGACCTGGAACGGCACCAGGTCCGGGTGCGCGGCGAGGCGATCGACATCACTCCCACGGAATTCAACCTGCTCGTCTACTTCATGAAGAACGCCGGCAAGGCGCTGCCTCATCGCGCCATCCTGCAGCACGTCTGGGGGACGGAATATGGCGACGAAGCCGAATACCTGCGGGTCTACGTGGGCAAGCTGCGCCAGAAGATCGAGCTGGATCCGCTCAAGCCGCGCTACCTGCACACGGAACATGGGATCGGCTATCGCTTCGAAGCCTGAATTATTTACATATTTTTTATAACTCCCCGCTGCATTTTTAGTTGATTTTTCGATTGACCTCCTAGAATGAAAATGGGATGGAATGGTTCCGTCCCGATTTCAATCCATTTCGCCAATGGAGGAGGCATAGAATGAAACGTTCGCTAGTAACTTTCTTTACGGTTTTGCTGTCTATAAGTCTGATCCTCTCGGCCTGCAGTCCAGCCCCAGCGGAAACCGAGGCTCCTGAAACTCAAGCACCTGCGACCGAAGCGCCTGTGGAGGACGAACCTGCCGCAACCGAAGCGCCGGCCATGACCGAGGAGACCGTTGTCATCGGTTTCACATCCTCGCTGACAGGCGCGCAGGAAGTCTCGTCGAAGCGCCAGGTGGCCGGCTTCAACTTATGGATGGAGCAGGTCAATGAAGCCGGGGGCATCAAGTTGAGCGATGGGACCGTCGTCAAGTTTACGGCCCAGACCTATGATGATGAATCCGCCAAGGAACGTGTACAGGAACTCTACACTCGCCTGATTACAGAGGATAACGCCAATTTCCTCATCAGCCCCTATTCATCCGGCCTGACTGCCGCAGCATCCATCATTGCCGAGCAGAATGGCAAGATCATGCTGACCGCGGGTGCGGCCGAAGATGACGCCTACAAGACCGGCAACACCAGCCTGTTCCAGCTCTATACCCCGGGCAGTCAGTATCTCCTCAGCACGGTGGATATGCTCAAGACCCTGGATCCTGAAGCCAAGATCGCGGTGGTACATGAGAATGACAAATTCTCCACTTCGGTCGTGGAAGGACTCAAGCCTTATCTCGAGTCACAGGGATTTGAAATTGTTCTGGAGGAAGGCTACGCTTCCGAGACGACCGATTTTGGGCCCGTGATCAATAAGATCGTCGAATCCGGAGCGACAGTCCTGCTCGGCGGCGGACACTACCCGGATGGCAGCACCTTCGCCCGGCAGCTCTACGAGCGCAAGGTCGGGCTGAAGTTCATCTCGCTGCTCGTCGCGCCTGCAGATTCGAAATTCCCCGAGCTGGGCGATGCCGCCATCGGTATCTCCACCTCCAGCCAGTGGGAGCTGGCCGCGACTCACACCGAGGCAGAAGCGACCGCCCTCGGGAAGTCCTGGTATGGGCCGACGGGCGAGGAATTCGCGGCTGCCTACGAAGCAGCAACCGGCGACAAGCCCACCTATCATGTCGCCGGAGGTTATGCTGCCGGTCTCGTCCTGCAAAAGGCTATCGAGGATGCCGACTCGGTCGATCCGGAAAAAGTGAAGGCCGCGCTCGAAGCCATGGATATCTTCACTTTCTATGGCGGGATCAAATTCGATACCACGCCCGAGGCTCATGGCCTGCAAACTGGTCATCTGATGGTCGTTGCCCAGTGGCAGAAGAACGATGCAGGTGAGCTGGTCCGCAAAGTGATCTGGCCCGCCGATGTGGCGAATGCCGAGCCGCTCTATCCGATCCCGGCACCCGAATAATCGTCCCAACATCTCGCAGGGGCGAGGCGCGCCTCGCCCCTGCATATCACGG
>JBAVVF010000238.1:0-2585 GCA_049697155.1 Anaerolineales bacterium | reverse complement strand
AGTCAACGCCACGCCGCCCGGATTCCAATCGGGCAGACCGCCGTCGAGGCGGCTGAGTGTGCCCGCAATGTACACAGAGCGATCGGTGCCATCGGTTGTGGCAGGCACCGTCACGTTGAACGTGACCGTCACCGTGCGGAGTGCCGCTGTCCCGGAGACCTCAGCCGAATTGCCTGACCGGTTGAAGGATTGATCCAGTGCCCGCACGACATAATAATACGCTGCCCCTTCCACCACGGCCGTATCCGGATATGCATTCGAGCTTACCCGCGCGATCACTTCATATGGTCCGCCGGATGAATCGCTCCGCAGCACTTCATAGCCATAAAGCGAAGCATCGCCAGCGATCGCATCCCACGACAATTCAATGCCGGCCGGAGAAGCGGAGAGCACCTGCAGGCCGGTCGGCACGGCAGGCGGGGTGGTATCCCCGCTCGGATTCACGGTCAGCTTGCCGGCCTGAGCCGGGTCGTAGCCGTTGCTGATCCCATCCAGGTCGGCATAGACCCAGTCGAAGCCGTCCGTCGTCGAATAGCGGAAGGCATAGTCGAAGCTGCCGGTCGATTCGGGGAGCATGCTCGCGACGAACTCATCGTTGTTTCCGGCATCCACGTTGAAGGAAGCATTGACCCAGACCCAGTCAGTGTTGCTGGCCGGGTCGCTGCCCGCGGGGCCAAAACCGAGCTGGGCCAGCAGATTCGGGGTCGCGCCGGGCTGATTCGTCACGCCGTCGATCCAGACCTGACCGTAGGCATTGTCCGTGCGGTCGACCGCGCTGATCGTATGTGTCATGGCTGGCGGCCACTGCAGGTTTGCCCAGCCAATCGTCAGGCGCGGCAGGGCATTCACCTCATTTGAATAGAGGCTTTCATTGCCCTTCGCATCGAGCGAGGTAACCACATAGTAATAGGTTCGGGCATTTTGCAATCCGGTATCTGTGAACTCTGTGACGGTCAGCGGGTCGGCATTGACTTTCACCCATCCGCCGCCGCTCAATGGGCTGCGGTAAAGGTTGTAGCCGGCCGAATCCGGGACCACCTCCCAGGCCAGGCTGACCGTTCCGTCGCCCACATCGACCACCTGCAAGTTCGCAGGCGCCGCGGGAGGTTTCAGGTCGACGTTTCCGCTGACAAAGATCACCGCACTGAGCGCGCCGATGTTCCCGGTGACATTTCCGTTCGTCACCGTGACCTGACGCGGGTCGGCCGTACCCACCGTGTAAACCTTTTTCAACACGACACCATCCGGCAGATAGCCTGCCATGGAGATCGTAAAGGCCTGGCCGGCATCGCCGCGATTGACGAGGATCAGCGCGGCCTGCTTCTCGGTCTTGCGACCATAGGCCACGAGCTGATTTGCGTCATCCGCCAGGAGGATCTTGAAATCGCCGTCCACCAGCACATTTTGTGTGCGCCTGAGCGTGTTCAGCACAAAGTAATGCAGGAACATCGCCCGGTCAGGACTGCCGCCGCGGTCCGGCCAGGGGTACGTGCGCCGGTCGTCCGGGTCGTCGTCACCGGTCAGGCCGACTTCATCGCCATAGAAAACGGTCGGCGCACCGGGGACTGTGAACTGGATCAGAGAAGCGAGGCGCTGGCGCAGTTTTCCTTCGGCCACATTCGCCGAATCATCTTCCTTGCTGGCGGTCGTCTCCTGGCCGGGAGTCAGTATCCAGCGGATGCGCTCGGTGTCGTGACTGTCCAGCAGGTTCATCAGGGAATAATAGGCCGCGTCCGGGTAATCCTCGCGGATCGATTCGAGGCGGGCCGCAAATTCGGAGGGCAGGATAATGCGCCCGCTATCGGCAAAGCCCTTCGAGTCGAAGGACTGCGGCGCGAGCAGGCCAAGCACGGCATCGCGCGTCCGGTAGTTCATCGTCGTGTCGGCCCGGTCGCCGCGGATCATGCGCAGGAGAGTGCTGTCCTTCTGCCAGGTCTCGCTGATGATCAGCGCCTGAGGCTCGGTCTCCTTGACCACCCCGCGGAAGGTCTCCCAGTAGCCGGGCGGGAAGGAGGCATCACCCATCACGTCCAGGCGCCAGCCGCCGGCTCCGGCGTCCAACCAGTGCCGCGAGACACTGTCCGGCGCGGTCAGGAAGTATTCCTGCACTTCGGGCAGGGACTTGTTGATGACCGGGATCGAGTCAAAGCCGAACCAACCGTCGTAGGTGGCTGAATCAGGTTCGCCGGAGCTGCCCACGCAGGTGCCTGACCCGGGCGCGACATCGTGGAAGTAAAACCAGTCCCGGTACGGAGAGGTCAGCGACTCGCAGGCCCCGTCCCCGGCGTAGTGATGGTAGCGGTCGAAGAACGGGCTGTCGGAGGAGAGATGGTTGAAGACGCCGTCGAGCACGATCCTCATCCCGCGCTGATCGGCATGCTTGACCAGGTTTTCCCAATCCTTTTGCGTGCCGAAGTACGGATCGACCTGGTAGTAATCCTGTGTGTCGTAGGAATGATTCGACCCGGCATCGAAGATCGGATTGAAGTAAATGGTGTTGACGCCCAGGGCGCGGAGGTAATCAAGGTTCTGATCGACCCCGCGCAGGTCACCGCCGAAGTAGTCGCGGCCGCGCGGCTGTTCCT
>JBAVVF010000237.1:0-5319 GCA_049697155.1 Anaerolineales bacterium | reverse complement strand
TGAGTTTCACGGAAAAAACCGTAATAAAAAGGCTCCTTTCCGTGGTTTCCATGAAATCCGTGTACAAGCGAAGCAGTCCTGTGGATAAAAAAGACGGCAATAACGACTTAAGAAACACTCTCTTAGGGCAGCTGTACCAGCCAGGTATATCGGGCTGCCCGGGTAACACCTGCGGTCGTTTTTTAGAGGTTCGGACCAAATAGGCGTAAGCTTGGGCATGCCCGAGGACAGTCTTCAGCTCCAAAGCAGGAATATCACTCTCATACCGATAAGGCCGGGAAGGTCATTAGTCAGGAGCCATGAAATCCTCTTCGTCTGAAGAAGTAACCACGTGGACCACATCTCAGGTTGTCCTTGCGACCCTGTTTGTGGTCTGCGTCTTTTTAACATTCTGGCTGTTATACAGCCTGCGGGTGGTTCTTTTCATCTTCTTTGTTGCAATTGTCCTGGGGACAGCCATCCGCCCGGCCGTTGAATGGCTGCACCGCCGCGGAATCTCCCGCTCCACCGGGATTATCATCATCTATATCCTGATCGCGGGTCTCTTGAGCGGATTCGTGGCGATGGTCTTTCCATTACTCGCAGATCAAACAACGGAGATTTCCCAAAATCTGCCCGGGTACTATACGGATTTCCGGGGAGCATTGATCACTTCCGGCAATCGTTTGCTGCAGACGATTGGCTGGCAGATCCCCGCCCAATTATCCGTGCTGACCAGCAGAACAGCCGGCAGCGAAGAAGTGATCGATCAGGTTGCTCAAACCTTTCTCTACACAAATCTGGTGCTGCGCGGAATATTGAGTACCCTGGCCATCTTCCTGCTTGCCTATTACTGGACCCAGGAAGGCAACCTCGTGCTGCGGGCACTATTACGGGTCTTCCCTCCACAGCGCAAAAAGGAAATGAGGGAGTTTATGCAGCAGGCGGAGATAAAAATAGGGGGCTACGTCCGGGGACAGGGACTGCTGTGCCTGGCGATTGGTTTGATAGCATTTATTGCCTACCTTTTGATCGGGCTTCCGTATGCACTCGTGCTCGCTATTTTTGCCGGTGTGATGGAAATGGTCCCTGTTTTTGGCCCCGCCCTGGGTGCCATCCCCGCTTTGCTGGTCGCCTTATCCATCGACCCCGGGAAAGCCGTGTGGGTGGTGGTGGCAACCATCCTGATGCAGGCGCTGGAAAATACAGTCCTGGTTCCACGGATCATGAAAAACGCCCTGGGAGTAAATCCGATTATGGTTCTGCTGTCCCTGATCGCGTTTAGTTCCGTGTTTGGCTTTGCAGGTGCGCTGCTGGCGCTGCCGCTGGCGGCAATCATCCAGCTGCTGGTGAGTCGGGTGGTCCTGAGCACAGCCGAAGCCGGCCGGCAGGCCCGCGCCCGGGAGCTGAAGGTCCAATCTCTGATCGAGGCGAGTGAGGAACTACGGCAGAACATCTATGAAACCTCCAACCAAAACCCGGCCTTCCAGAATCTGCCCGAAGCGGATCGCCTGGAGATTTATCAGCTTGCAGACGACTTGAATCAGGTTTTGCAGAAGGTCAGGGAGGAGGCTGAAAGCGTATGATCCGGATCGTTCGGTATACGATCATCGTTCTGACCACTCTGACCGTTCTGATTTTGTTATGGCAGTTCAGTATTGCGATTCTATTGTTCCTGTTATCCCTGGCGGTTGCCGCGGCCCTGAGACCCTTGCTGAGCAGTATCACCGGGAGAAATGTTCCCAAGCGGCTCGCTTTGGGAGTTGTATATTCGCTGCTGATTGGGGCAATTGTGAGCTGGCTGTTATTGATCAGTCCACCTCTGCTCGATGAGCTTCAAATGGCAACGGACGATTTCGTGGCCAGTTACGACCGCGCCAAGGCGGAGTGGCCCGTGCGAGGCATGCTATTCCAGCAAACCCTTGCAGAACAACTCCCCCCTTCGTCCGATTTCTATCAGGCCCTGACCAGCGAAGGCGGGATTACCATGCTGGAGGGCGTTTTTGGCGCGGCTCAAAATTTCTTCTCCAGCATTGGATACATCGCCATCGTGATCGTCTTAAGCCTGTACTGGAGCGCCGACCAGCATCGCTTCGAACGCCTGGGGCTTTCCCTGCTCCCGGAGGAACACCATCCAAAAGCCCTGCATGTCTGGCGCTCGGTCGAGTCCGGGGTGGGCGAATACCTTCGCAGTCAGATCGTCCAGAGCGTGGTTGCAGGTTTGCTGCTCTGGCTGGGCTACTCCGTACTGGGGATCAGATACCCGGTTCTCCTGGCATTGTGGGGAGCCATTGTCAGGCTCATCCCCTGGTTTGGCGCGCTGATTGCCGTCCTTCCGGCGTTGTTCCTGGGAATAGGCATCTCATCCACGGTAGGTATTTTGGCAACCATCTACACAATTGGAGTTTTGCTCGTTTTAAATCTGATCATCGAGCCTCGCTTTTTCCCCCGCCATAAATACAGCTCCCTGCTGATTGTTTTATTCGTGGTGGCGCTGGCCGAGACATTTGGCTTTATCGGGGTGGTGCTGGCACCGCCTCTGGCCGTCGCGCTGCAAATCCTGTTCCAGCATCTCTATCCAATGTTTACACCGATCGCCTCCACAGAAATGACGGATCAGATGGGCGAAATAAGTAAACGCCTTTTGGAGCTCAAAAGGCGTTTACGGCATTCCCGCAGCCGGGAGGGACTGCGCCTGATCGACCGGCTCCATCATCTGCTGACGGAGACGAACGATACTCTTCAGGAGTACTAGACTTCCATCCTGCGTTTCAGGAGCAGCCAGTTGACCAGGAAAAGGCCGATCCCAATCAGCGCGAGTCCCTGAAACAGGATCGGGGGTGCTGAAGCTCCGCGCAGCATGATGTTCTGCAGCATTTGGATACCGTATGTGGCCGGCAGGGACCAGGCCAGGATTCTCATCGGTTCCCACATCAAACGCAGGTCGAGGAAAAATCCGCTGAAAAAGATGCTTGCCAGAAGCAGCAGCATCGAATATTGAACGGCCTGTGTATCCGTATCTGAGACCAGGGAGATCAGAAAGCCCACTGCCAGGGACGTGAAAAGCAGGATCGCCACCACCGCGGCGTAGTCCTCCCAGCGGCCGAACATGGGAACCTTCAAGACCCAGACGGTCAGGGCGGTAATGACACCTGCCAGGATTAGTTCAAACAGCAAATAGCTAAGAAATTTTCCGATCAACGTTTCAAAAGCAGTGATGGGTGCCACTTTGAATAATTCCATAATTCCGGAACGCCGTTCCCGGACAATGGACAGGGCTGCAAACGTGATCGATAGGTGCTGCAGCAGCAGGACGATCACCGCGGGCGCAAAGAACTCGGTGGGGGTAAATATGATATTCGACAGCGCAGTCGTATCGGCATTGAAGGGATTGACCAGCACGGAGGAGCCCAGCGACCTGAATGTGGACAGCTGGTCGTGAGCCGTGGTCAGGTCGTTCTCAAGATCAGCCACCTGATTCGCCGCAGCCGTGTCCCCAGGCGGCACAGCCTGCTTGAGGGCCTGTGTCTTGGCAATCGCACTTTCCAGGCTGGTCTGCAGCGTGCCGGCATCCTCCTGTCCCTGTTCGGTCACGGATTGCAGGAGACCCCGGTTGACCTCATCCACATATATCCTGGCAACCGACTGGATGTATGCAATCTGGAACGGATCGACTTCATTGTGATAAACGACAAATTGGGCCTGCTGATTGTTACGAACGGTCTCGAGGGCATTCTTTGGGATGACGATCACAAGGTCCGTTTGATTGCGGGCCAGTTTCTCAAGCGCCGCTGCCTCACTGCTTTCAACACCCTGATTGACAATCGCAGGGTTGTTGATTTCGGTAATTACCTTCAGGTCTCCCTGCAGGGAGTTGGGATCCTCGGCGACGTAGACCGTTCGCAGGACACGGTTTTGATCCGGGTAGCCCAGCCCAAACAGGAACATGATCAGAAAGGGCCCCAGGACCAGCACCAGGATCAGGCGGGGCTGGCGCAGGATCTCGGTCAGTTCCTTGCTGATGAACGAGGAAATCCGAATCAGGAATTTAAACATTGGCATCCTCCCTTTCGATCAGGCGCACAAACACATCGTCGAAGGGCGGCAGAATTTCCTCGATCGTTTCGATCGTCAGTCCCTCCCCATTACAGGCTTCCACCAGCTGCGGCATCGCGGTGCCAGCCTCGTCGACAATGACTTCGATCTCCTGGTCGTTCATCACCAGGATTTTGCCTCGCACGAAGGGCAGGCGTTCCAGGTTGTTCCGGTTTTCATAGCTGATCACTTCCGCAGTCTGGATCCTGACGATCTCCCCGCCAAATGCCTTCTTGCGCAGGTTCTCCGGGGTTTCGACCATCAGAAGCCTTCCATCGTACATCACCCCGACCAGGTCACAGTAGGCGGCTTCGCCCACATACTGGGTGGTGACAAAGAGCGTATGTCCCTCGGACTGGAGTTCCTTGAAATAGTCCCAGAACTTGCGCCGCAGGAGCGGATCGATCCCGGCCGTCGGCTCATCCAGGAAAAGGAGCTCAGGGTTGTGGACCAGGGTCGCGGCCAGGCTGAGCCGTCTCTGCATGCCCCCCGAGAGCGCACCGGCCAGCTTTCCCTTGTCTTCCTTTAATTCGACAAACTCGAGCAGTTTGTTCAAACGGCGCCCCCGAAAAAGACTTACCCCATAGAAGGATGCAGCAAAGTTTAAGTTCTCCCAAACCGTAAGGTTGGGGTACAAAACGAAATTCTGGATTAAATACCCGATTTTTTCGCGGTCCGATTTGGAAAAACGGGTTGGGTCTTTGCCAAGCACACTGACCTGCCCTGAGGTCGGGCTGTGAACTCCGGTCAGCATGCGAATGGTCGTGGTCTTGCCGCATCCGCTGGGACCGATAAAGCCAAAAATGGCGCCGCGCGGCACCTTCAGGGTAAGAGAATCGACCGCGACCTCCTGCCCAAACGTTTTGGTCAATGCCTGAGCATTAACGACATCCCCTGTCAGGTTTTTGTTTTTTGTAGAGTTCATTTTTCCCTATCTTGTATCGGCCAAATTTTTGAGAGCCTGGTAGGCGAGATTGGCATTTTCCTGTGTTCCGAATAAACCACCGATAAGATTTTTCAGCGCTCCACTCCATTTCCGCATCGGGCCGGACTCCAGCCCGGTCAGCGCGCCAGATAACCTCCATCGATTGGATAGTAGGCACCCATCACATACGAAGCCTTGTCCGAGCTCAGCCAGATCACCAATTCTGCAACTTCCTCCGATTCTCCCAGGCGTCCAATCGGGTGCAGCGAAATCAGATGATCATGAACCTGCTGGTTCTCCTCCAGACTGGCGATCAGGGG
>JBAVVF010000236.1:0-1984 GCA_049697155.1 Anaerolineales bacterium | reverse complement strand
CATGGTGTACATGCGGTTCAGCATGTCGGAAATATCAGGGGTCTCGAACTGACGATATTGATCGACGAGTTCCTTCGACGGGCGCTCAAAATTCAACCGAATGCGAAAGCCGGGACCCGGCACCATTTCCGCGGACTTGGGTTTGCTTGCCATGATTTGTCTTCGCTCCTCAGTTAGTGGGCCGACCGGTTGACGCCCTCGACTTTCCAGCCTCCACAGAACTCAGGCGATCGGCAGCTTGCGCCGATGCGATGATTTTCTTGAGGATACCGAGTTCGACGTCGACGGCGTGTTCGAGTGTGTGATTCTTGATTACAAATTCGCGTGCGTTCCTGCCGATCTGCGGATTCATCTCCTTGAGGGCCACTGCCAATGCGGTTTCAATCGCATCAGCGTCGAAGCCCCCGGCGAGGTAGCCGGTCTTGCCATGTTCGATCAATTCGGAAACACCGTCGGTCCTTGTGCCTACGCAAATCAGCCCCGATGCCATCGCTTCAATCATGGCCTTGGGCATGCCCTCGCGCAGCGAACACAGCATAAAAATCGAATGGTTGTGGTGAAGGCGCATGAGTTCTTCGTTCGGTACCGAACCCTTAAACTCTACAATAGCACCAAGTTCCGCAGCGAGCTTCCTCAGGTGGCCTTCAAGATCGCCCCCGCCATAATAGAGGTGGAGGGGAACCTTCAGACTGTTGCAAGCTATAATGATGTTGTCGATGTTTTTCACCGGCTCCAGACGGCCGACGAACAAGATGGGCTTGCAGCGATCATAATCGCTGATCGGACTTGCCAGAGACAGGTCAACATAACTCGGCAACACCGTTACATTGATCTGGCGGCTCATGGCGCCATAATATCGCTGCATGATGTTCGAAGTGACAGCGACATGGTCTGCATTGCGGACGACGAGGCGCTCGATAAAGCGCGTGACCAGGTAATTCAGTCTCCTGCCTTCAGTCTGGAACCTTACCGAGAGCGGGTAGCCAAGGCGAAAAAGAAGTGGCTTGTTGCAGAGCATCTTCGAGATCAGTGCGGTCCATGATCCCGATACCTGTTGAGTTCTGAAAGCGTCGGCCTTTTTGAGTTCGGCACGATGTATGAAGGGACCAATAACGGAATAAAGGATCTGGCCGAATTTGGATTCAAGCCTCCGCGGGGGCGTGAGGACGCTAAAGCCGGCGGGGAATATTCCTTCACGCTGCAGGGCAACGAGCGTTGCCGCGTCATTTACCCCATAGGTGAAAATGCAGAATTCCTCAAGTTCATTGCGTTCCATGAATTTGACATACTGTGCCATGTTCCGGACGAGGAGTCCGAAGCGCCGCTCCTTTTCGAAAGTTGCGTAAAGTGGGGCGAAGAGGACAAGCCTTTTCATGAAGTTTGTGCTCTCCTGGACAACGTCAGCGTCAAAACAAAAGTCAGAAGATCCCGTAGCGGATACGATGCGGCACTCAAAACAAGGGCATATTTTCCGCCAAACTTCAACGAAAGCAGAAGATAGGCAAAGGTGACAAGTGCCGACAGAAACGATGTCATAGTGGGAACGCTGAGCTTTGCATCCTGATGATAAACGGATGAATAGTATACAACAACGGAGATGAAGTAGACGCCAAGCCCGGCGATTATGATGGCTGCCAAGGGGTAGGCCTCGGCATATTCTGCGCCGAGTACATGGGAAAAATAATAGGACAAAGGCCACACGGCCCCAATTCCGGCAACAGTCAGGGCTCCAAAGATTGTTAACAGCAGCCCGAAGCTGAAGCGTTCCTTCACCAGAACCGGAAAGTAGACGGCCAAAGTTGGTTTGATGACGTTCGAAATCAGCCGCCCAGTTGAGATGCCGATCGTATAAAGAGCCAGTTTTTCGAATCCCAGGAAATAGGAGACCAACAGCTTGTCGGAGTGTTGAAGCATGACCGGGGATAAACCCGCAACACTTAACTGGAAACTTTCGCGCCGATAGCGTGGTGCTTCGGAACTTGAC
>JBAVVF010000235.1:0-2161 GCA_049697155.1 Anaerolineales bacterium | reverse complement strand
GTCCAAAGTCAGGAGACTTTGGACTCCGCCTGACACCTTGTGAGTGCTCGCGTCTGCCTGGGCAGACCGGAAAGGCAGGAAATGAAAATGGCTAAAACTTTATCTCAAAACTGGTGGCTGGTCGCTTTGCGCGGAGTATTGGCCATCCTGTTTGGCGTGGGCGCCTTTGTGTGGCCGGCGATCACGCTGCTGACATTGCTTGTCATGTTTGGGATCTATGCGATCATCGATGGACTGGTCACGGCCGGCACCGGGCTGGCGCGCACCAAAGATTCGCCGCGCTGGTGGGCCTTCCTGCTGGAGGGACTGATCAGCATCGCGGCCGGAGTGGTCGTTCTGATCTGGCCCGGCCTGGCCACGCTGGTCCTGATTTATATGATCGCTTCCTGGGCGGTCATTACCGGCGTCCTGGAGATCGCCGCCGCGATCCGTCTGCGCCACGAGATCACAAACGAGTGGTTCCTTGGCCTGGGTGGGCTGGTCTCGATCGGACTTGGCATTCTCCTGTTCCTTCAGCCGGCGGCCGGGGGACTGGCGGTCGTCTGGATCATCGGCGCGTACGCGCTGATCTTCGGCGTCCTGCTCGTCATCCTGGGCTTCCGCCTCAGGAATTGGAAAGCGCCGGATACGCGTGCGCCAATTCCGTCGATGTAACAAATTCAAATGAATGCAAGACCCTCCTGTAGTTGTTCTGCAGGAGGGTCTTTTTTAAATATATGCGGCTTTCACCCGGTTGGGTGGCGAGCGCCTTCGCCAGATGGGTCACGCATGGATAAGACTACCGGGAAAGCGTTTTGAAAATCGTTTTTAGCCACAGACACCTGCCCCGCGCGCAAGGAACTTCTCGATCCGTACTTTACCAATAATGTGCCCGATCCACTCCGGCATGGGGCGGATTATACATCTAATCTGGAGCAAAAGAGTCTAGAATGACTTTGACAGGTACTGGTACATCAGTCCTGCGGGTCGGCAGGTGTATGTCTGGTCGGGAGCCGAATAATTGGTCACCCCTCAATACATACTTGGCTTTATCTTAATCTATTCCGAAGTGTGATATCCCGTGCTCGATCGGATATATTGCCAAACTTCCTGGCAACACCTCACTGTTTGGGCACTTTGGGCCTTTCAGTTTTGGTGGGTCTGGGTTCCTTGGTAGGTCTGGGTACCTTGGTGGGCCGGGGTGTGGGAGTAATGGCCGGACTGCCTGCGCCGCCAGGGGTAGGGCTAATCACAAAAAGTGTGGGGTTAGCCGCAACCGTCAGCTGGTAGGAAATGCTGACGGGCATGATGGGCATGTCTGCCATGTAGTAGGCATATTCATATACGGCTGCCGCGCCGCACTCGCCGGGGAGGTTGTCCACCGTCCCATTGTTATCCACATCCACGCCATTCAGCATTTGGTCGGTCAGAACGGCGAACGCCCGCACCGATTCCGACCGGCCGGTGTCCGTGGC
Organism: Anaerolineales bacterium; assembly: GCA_049697155.1. GTDB lineage: Bacteria > Chloroflexota > Anaerolineae > Anaerolineales > Villigracilaceae > Defluviilinea. The sequence continues at coordinate 707 of JBAVVF010000235.1, read as the reverse complement.
GGCGCGCAGGATTGCCAGAAGTACCTCACTCATTTTGGGGGCGCGGAGTCCGACATTTTGTGCGCAGGTCTTCACGACCTCGCCGTTTTCCGCCATGTACTGGGAGACTCCCGGGGTGTGTACCGTAACGTCTGCCTCGGCGTAGACGGACTGGACATAACCGAAATTGCTGCCGTTCACCAGAAGCCCGTAGCTGTCCGGAGAGGCGATTTCTCCGTCGTCGTTCCAATCCTTGTGGTCATCACTCATGGCCCCGACGAGCAGGTTCAGGGCAGCTTCGGCCGCCTGCCGGACCGCCGCGTCGTCGTCCCCTTCGACGGCATTCTGCATCTCATCGCTCAGCGCGGCGATCTGTTTTACATCGGCATACAGGCCCTGGGCCAGCCCGCTTTTATCCGGCGTTTTGGCAAACGTGGACAGCAGGAAGCGGATATGAGTCAGTTCCTCCTCCGGCAGGGTATAGGAATAGGCCAACAGACCGGACGGCTCCGGATCGCCGTCGGAAGTGGGCTCGAAAGTGATCTCAACCGTATCGTAGCGGGAAATCAGGTTGAGTCCATCGGGGTTTGAAAACGTCAATTCGCCCTGTCCGCGTTCATCCGGGACGAAGACGCCGAGGCTGAGACGTCCATCCTCGCCGTTCAGCCAGATCTCGTACTGACTGCCCGGCGGCGGAACAGGCATCGCGCGTGCGATCAGAGTGGCCT
>JBAVVF010000234.1:0-2199 GCA_049697155.1 Anaerolineales bacterium | reverse complement strand
GGTGTCCTCCATCAATATTCTGCCGCCTCGCTGAAAAAAAGGAGGCTGTTCCAACAGCCTCCTTTTTCATTCTTTTACAGCTCGCGAACCATCCGGTGGACCGGATGTCCCAAAACCTTCGTTTTGCTTTCCATACTCTTCTCCTTGGTAAACGTTCTCTGATACTAATGAAACGTGACTTTCCGAGCACTCGGGAGATTCCCTATTTCGAAGTAGGGATTAGCCACGCGAATGATTCGCTCCAGCCCGGAGAGGAAAGTTAAGCCTGAATAAGATTACGCAGTCGTCACAGGATGAGACCGGGCTGCTTCTGCTATAATCTCCGGCATGATTTTAGTTACCGGTGCCACCGGATTCGTGGGACGGGCCCTCGTCCGGCATCTTTCGGAGACGGGCCAGCAGGTCCGGGTCCTGCTGCGCTCCTCGCCGAAGTCACCGCGCCTGCCGCGCGGGGTGGCCGTCGAAGTGGCGGTCGTCAGCCTGAACGATGAACGCGGCGTGCGGGCGGCGCTGCGCGGCGTGGACCAGGTCTATCATCTGGCCAGCGCCGGCTCCGAGGGGCAGCACGGCGACCTGATGAAGACGGATATCGAGGGCACGCGGATGCTGGCACAGGTTGCGGCCAGTGCCGATATCGAAAGACTGATCTTTCTCAGCCACATCGGTGCCGACCGGGCCTCCGCCTTCCCGCTTCAAAAAGCCAAAGGGATTGCGGAGGAGCATATCCGCAAAAGCGGTGTTCCTCATACCATCATCCGGTCGTCGGTTGTTTTCGGCCCGGAGGATCATTTCACGAACAATCTGGCCCGCCTCCTGCGCCGCGCGCCCGGCTTTTTCCCCATTCCCAGCGACGGGCGGACGCTGCTTCAGCCCCTCTGGGTCGAGGACCTGGTCACCTGCCTGCTCTGGGCCCTGCAGAACCCGGAAATGGTCAACCAGACTTATGAAATCGGCGGCGGGGAATATTTCACGGTGCGCCAGGTGCTGGAAACCCTGATGAAGATCACACATACCCGCCGGCTGCTCGTGCCACTGCCGACACCTTACATGCGGGCCCTCTTCGTGATGCTGGAGGCCTTCATGCGGAATTTCAACATTTCCACCTACTGGCTCGATTATGTGGCCGTCAACCGGACGTGCCGCGTCGACAACATGCCGCGCATCTTTGGGCTGATGCCCGCCCGCTTCGGTTACCGCCTCGATTACCTGGCGCGCAAGCCCTGGTATGCCAGCTTCAGCGAAAGGATCCAAAAGTCCCTGCACCTGCCGCGTTAACTATGGCTGCTCCCGTCATCAGAGTTCTCGAATCTCCGGAAGACATGACCTCGGTCGAGTCGCTGCAGCGGGCCATCTGGCCCGGCAGCGAAACCGAGGTCGTTCCCGCGCACGTGCTAATCACGGCCATCCATAACGGCGGACTGCTGGTTGGCGCATTCCTGGGCGACCGGCTGGTTGGCTTTGTCTTTGGTTTCCCCGGCATCGAGTTCACGCCGGATGGGCCGCGGCCCAAGCATTGCTCGCACATGCTGGGCATCCAGCCCGACCAGCGCGACTCAGGCCTCGGTTTTGCCCTGAAGCGGGCCCAGTGGCAGATGGTCCGGCATCAGGGGCTGGATCACATCACCTGGACGTATGACCCGTTGCTCAGCCGGAATGCCTATCTTAATATTGCCAAGCTGGGCGCGGTCTGCAACACCTATCGCCGCTCGGAATACGGAGATCTGCGTGACGGGCTGAACGCGGGACTGCCCACCGACCGCTTCCAGGTGGATTGGTGGATTCACAGCCGCCGGGTCGAACGCCGGCTTGGGAAACGCCCCCGCCGTCCCCTGAAGCTGGAAAATTTTTCGAAGGCTGCGCTGCAGCCTCTTTACTCACCTCATGAGGCGGGAGCGCCAAGTTCCGCTGGTCCGTGGCTCCGTCCGCCCGAGCATTTTTCCCCGCTGAACGGGAAACTGGCGCTGGCGGAGATCCCGTCGGACTTTCCGGCTTTGAAAAACGCGGAGTTCGGCCTGGCACGCGACTGGCGTTTCTTCTCGCGGGAACTCTTCGAGACGGCCTTTGCCGCAGGCTATCTTGTGACGGATTTTGTCTTTGACCAGGGCCGCAGCTTTTACGTCCTTGCACATGGCGAAAGTACCCTGGAGCAGTGACACACCCTGAACCGCCGCAAAGTGCGCTAAAAACAAATACGCCACA
>JBAVVF010000233.1:0-1536 GCA_049697155.1 Anaerolineales bacterium | reverse complement strand
TGAAGAATTCGAAAAGATCGCCGCGGCATTTCCGGTCTTCCGCCTTGCTCCTAACAAGGCGCGGCTGACCGCCCACTGAATGGAAACCTTGCATCAAGAGAGGAGAAACCCTATGGAAATCCCACGCCACTGGAGATTGAAAGCCCAACGCTACCGCCTGGAAGGTTCAATCTGCCCGACCTGCGGACAGCTCACCTTCCCACCCCGCCCGGTTTGCCCTCACTGCACCGCTCAACCGCTGCGGATCGACACCTGCGGACCCTCGGTATTAACGACATCCATCGGTACTACCGGCATCGAATCGTACATTCCTTACGAATTTATTGAAAGGATGATAGGGTGAATCAAATGAACCCAAGCCCCGCCTCATCAATCACGAAAGCTGCCAGCAAACAGACCTATGCCACGATCCGCTTCCTGGTCGACCGAGCACGCATCGACGACGCCTATCGGGCGTATGCATACTTCCGTTGGCTGGACGATGTCCTCGACGCAGATTCGGGTTCAGGGTCCGAACGGAGGGCTTTCCTCGAGCGGCAGAAGTCCCTGCTTGAAAGCTGTTATCGGGATGAGCCGCCGCGGGATGTAGACCTCCAGGAAGAATTGCTGGTCGAGCTGGTCCAAAGCGATCCTGAAAAGAATAGCGGTCTGCGAGCCTACCTGCGCAACATGATGCTGGTGATGGATTTCGACGTCCGGCGGCGGGGCAGGTTGATCTCGCAAGTCGAGTTGAGCGAGTACACCCGCTGGCTGGCGATTGCGGTGACCGAAGCCATGCACTATTTCATCGGGCAAGGTACTTTCACGCCACACGATGAGACACGCTATCTGGCTGTTTCTGCCGCGCATATCACCCACATGCTCAGGGATACGTACGACGATGTGCAGGCCGGGTACTACAACATCCCGCGCGAGGTGCTCGAAGCCAATCACATCGGACCACAGGATGTGCATAGCGAGGCGTATCGCCTCTGGGTGAGGAGCCGGGTGGGGTTGGCACGCCAGTATTTCGAGGCAGGCAAGGTTTATTTTAGGCGTGTCCAGAACCCGCGTTGCCGCCTGGCAGGCTTTGCCTACATGGCGCGCTTCGAGTGGCTGCTGGAGGCGATTGAAAGGGAAGGCTTTACCCTGCGCCCTCAATACAGTGAAAGAAAAAGCATAGGAACTGGACTGAGAATGAGCTGGCTTGCACTTTCATCCATAATCAGTTTGCGAGGGGCGGGAGCTTTGTCTCAGCCAATCGCCTCGCAACGGCAAGGAAAAATATGAGACCAAAATCTGTGATCGTCATCGGCGCAGGCATCGGTGGGATCACTGCCGCTACCCATCTTGCCAGAGGTGGGCTGCACGTTACGCTCCTGGAAAAGAACTCGCACCCCGGCGGGCGTTGTGACCGATTTAGCCGCGAGGGCCATCATTTTGACACCGGGCCTACTCTTTTTGTTATGCCCCTGTTGTACGAAGCAGAATTTCGCGCCTTAGGAACTTCAATGAACGAACGGCTCGACCTGCAACGCGTCGACCCGACCTATCATC
>JBAVVF010000232.1:0-6576 GCA_049697155.1 Anaerolineales bacterium | reverse complement strand
GAACTGGTCCCACTTTTTGGCCAGTTGCATATGCGCAAGCTGGTCTCTATCGGTCCATGGAACTTCAACGAAGCCAGTGGCCCGGTCCGTCTTTGTTCATAATACTGATTTCATTTCCGTGAAACCTGGACAAAAGCGAGCAGTACCGGGACATTTCCGAAAAGTTTCTTGAAATTCCCCAGGCATTGTGATATTAAGAAAACAGCACGCCGGACGACGGTTATTGCGGCGCGCAACAAAGAATTGAAAAAGCCTATTCCTCGAAAGGAGGGAACCGGTCGAAACATTTACACTGGCAGTCGTGAGTTACCGACGTTCAAAGGAAGTTCGATATCCCAACCAAGGAGAACGTGATGTTGCAATCCAAATCTATCAGCAAACGATTCCTTACAGCCGGCAGAAGCTTACTGGCAGTGCTTCTGCTTGCACTGGCGATCAGCTCTCCCGCAGCCGCCATGCCAACGGACGGGCAGCCCGACTTCGGTCCGAATGTACTGATCTTCGATCCGGCCATGCCGATCAGCGAGATCCAGGCAGCCGTGGATGCCGTTGCCGCCCAGCAGGTCAATGACGAAATGGGCCCACAGCGCTATGCTTTGCTGTTCAAGCCCGGCACGTACGGCAGTGCTGCCAGCCCGCTTGTCTTCCAGGTGGGCTACTACACCGAGGTGGCCGGACTGGGCGCCTCCCCGACCGACGTGGTCATCAACGGTCACATCGACGTCTACAACCGCTGCCTGACCCCCGACAACTGCATCGCGCTCGTCAACTTCTGGCGCTCGCTCTCGAACCTGACGATCAACGTGATGGGTGGAGAAGGCTGTCGGAGCGGGACCGAATTCTGGGCTGTCTCCCAGGCGGCGCCGATGCGGCGGGTCAACATGAACGGCTTTATGACGCTCATGGACTGGTGCACCGGTGGCCCGCAATACGCGAGCGGTGGCTTCATGGCTGACACCCAGACCCAGTACATCGTCAATGGGTCGCAGCAGCAGTTCCTCGTGCGTGACAGCAGCATTGGCGGCTGGTCGAACGGCGTCTGGAACCAGGTCTTCTCAGGTGTGCACGGCGCGCCGCCCCAATCGTTCGGACCGACCCCGTACAATCCTCCGCCCTACACCACGCTCGACACGAGCCCGGTGACCCGGGAACGGCCTTTCCTGTACGTCGACTCGGCCGGCGAATATTTCGTGTTCGTCCCGGCCCTGCGCCGCGACTCCGCGGGCACAACCTGGGCGGACGGACCGGCTGCAGGCTCCTCCATCCCACTCGATGAGTTCTTCGTCGCCACCCCAGACGACTCGGTCTCGAAGATCAACGCGGCGCTGGCGCGCGGCCAGAACCTGCTTCTGACCCCCGGCATTTACCACCTCGACAAGACGATCAAGGTCAAGCGGGCGGATACCGTTGTGCTGGGTCTTGGTTATGCCACGCTGATCCCGGAAGGCGGGATCGTAGCGATGTCCGTCGCGGACGTGAAGGGCGTCATCCTGGCCGGTCTGCTGTTCGACGCGGGCCCGGTGAACTCGCCGGTACTGCTGGAGGTAGGCACGCAGAAGGGCTATCACGGCCGCGGACAGCACGCGGGCGACCCGGACGACCCGACCTCCCTGCATGATGTGTTCTTCCGCATCGGCGGGGCGGCACCCGGCAAAGCCACCCTGAGCCTGGTCGTGAACAGCGACGACGTCATCCTCGACCACATCTGGGCCTGGCGGGCCGACCACGGCCAGGGCGTCGGCTGGGACGTCAACACAGCGGATACCGGAGTAGTCGTGAACGGCGATAACGTCATGGCATACGGCCTGTTCGTCGAGCATTACCAGAAGTACGAGCTGATCTGGAACGGCGAGAACGGCAAGACGATCTTCTTCCAGAATGAGCTGCCCTATGACCCGCCCAGTCAGGAAGCCTGGATGCATGACGGTGTCAACGGCTTCGCGGCCTACAAGGTAGGCGACGCCGTCCAGACGCATGAAGCCTGGGGGATGGGAAGCTACAGCTTCTTCAATGTCGGCCCCGATATCCATGCAGAGCGTGCCTTCGAAGTCCCGGTGACACCCGGAGTGAAGCTGCACGACATCCTAACCGTCTTCCTCAACGCTTTTGGCGGGATCGACCACGTGGTCAATGATACCGGTGCGGCAGTGAATTCGACCAACCAGGTGACAAACGTGGTCAGCTATCCGTAATCTGCGCGATCACCGGACTGATCGCTGGTCGGGAAGAATAAAAGCGGTCCGTCTGTCATAGCTGCAGGGCTGCCCTGCCTAAGCAGCGACTCGACTTTGAAGATGTCGCGTTTGGGGGAAACTCTCTGAATCAAAAACCGCCAGGCTGTGCTGGCGGTTTTTGATTGTGGATTTCTCACAGGGCCGGCAAAAGAACATTAGATGGCGACGTAAAAGAATGAGTAAAGAACGCTTCATACATAAAGGAATAAAAGGAGCAGGCAGTGCATCTTGCTCAATATGTAATGAATGAGTCATATGGTGAGGAGTTGAATTTCGCCAAGTTGTCTCTGGTTGCGAATCCAAACTCGACCCAACCTATAATGCTGTCAGGCTTTGAGAGAGTTCAGGGTTGTGGGTTGGAATCAGGTAAAGCTTTAATGCATACGATACTGTTCAAGAGCCATCGCTATTTACCCTAAAAATCTTGCAGCCCAACAAGATGTTGGCATGGCGGCAATAGTAATATTCATCAGATAAAACAAAACCGCCTTTGAATTTTTTCAATCCAGCCTAAAAAGTTCCTTCAAAATGATCAGAATCCCGGGCATTTATATTTTCAGAAGAGTAAGGCTCAGATTGACATTTATCACTAAGCCAGCCTCTCCCCTGCATGCTATACTGCAAAGGACATCATTCCAGAGATATAACGCTGCACAGGATCTGCGGATTTGAAAGTGATCGCAGTCCTTGTTCCCAGAACTACTTAGTGAAAAGGAGATAGCATGAAACTTCTCTACGTTGTCCTTTTATCCATATTGCTCCTGAGCGCGTGCAATTCAGGAGCGCCGACGCATCCTGTAAGTCTTCCTACGCCATCACCATCACCATCACCCTTACCGTTACCTTCGCCCATCCCTGGCGAATATCCGGGTCCGATCGACCAGCGCGCCATTTTCACCTATTACTTCTATTGGTATGACTCTCAAACCGGATATCACATTGGACCACATGCCCCAAATGGAAATCCACTGACCAACCAACCAGTAGATCAACATTCTATGACCTGGCGGGGAACAGATTGGCACCGCAAGCAGGTCGAGGATATGATCTATGCAGGGATAGATGTTATCCTGCCTGTTTACTGGGAATGGAAAGATGAACTGTGGTGGTCACAGCCAGGGCTGGAAAACCTGGCGCAGGCATTGGAGGAAGTCCGCCTGGCAGGACAAAAACCGCCCGCTGTGGCGATGTTCTATGATACGAATTCCATTGCCAATCTGGATTTGCGCGCCCAGGCGGACCGGGATAAAGCCTATCGTGGCATCGAGTTTTTCTATCAAACCTTGCCCAGGCAGTACTGGGCAGTAACCGGCGAGGGGCATCCGGTCATCTGGTTTTATAGCAGCAGCCCTTTACAAGGCGTGGATCAGGGATACCTGGATGATTTACGCCAGCGCTTTGAACAGGATTTCCGCGTTCGGCCTTATATCGTGGTGGACTGGGATTGGTTAATGCGCCAGGAGCCCGTTACAAACTTCGACGCAACTTCAACGTGGCTGGGCGGAGGTGCTGGCTTTTCAGAACAGGTTGCAACGGTAAGCCCGGGTGTGGATGATCGCTGGGTGACATCCTATCCCAGCCATTCCTATGTACCACGCGCAGATGGAGAGGTGTATCGCAATGCCTTCGCCAAATCTGCAATCTGCCAGACTCCCTGGGTCGTCATCAACTCCTGGAACGAGTATCACGAAGCTACCGATATCTCCGAAACCATCCAGTATGGGCGCACTTATCTTGACCTGACCCGGGAACTGTCAACTGCCTTCAAGCAGGGCACCCTTTCTGTAAATGACCTGCTATCCGATTTCAAGAGCGCGGCTCAAGTCCAGGCAGTTCTTGAGCAGGAGGTGGTTTCCAGCGGACTGATTCTTTCCGTGGAAGAAGGAGACGGCGCCAACCAGCCGGTCACCCGGAACGATGAGCAGGCTCGCACCAACATCGAGGGAATGCCGTATTTATATTTCAATGTGGATGATGGTTTTTACTTCAATACGCCTCAACAGATTGAACTGACCATCCGTTATTTTGATGAAGGCCACGGGACGATTTATCTGGATTATGATGCGGCCGCCTGCGCCTCAGATTGGGATGTAGCTTCGATGTACAAAAATGTCCCAATTGTCTCTCTGTCGAATTCAAAAAGTTGGAGAACGGCTTCCATCATCATCCATGATGCCACGTTTACTGGCCATCAGAACGGTTATTCAGATTTCAGGCTGGCATCCTACGAAGTTCCACAGATCATCAACCAGGTAACTATAACCAAGAAACCATAGAGGTCTTACTTATGAAGTCTCCTACCGTATTATTCCTTCTCACTCTTCTGTTCTCTGCCTGTGCTCCGGCCGCGACGCCTGCTCATCCGGTGGAAACGGCTGTCCCCTCCGCGACTGTCACCGCGGTTGTCCCGACCCTGCCGCCAACCTTGACTCCTGTTTCTGAACCTAAGCAACCGTCATCCACTCCAACAGCCATCTATAGCCCTATCGAATTATCGCCCTCCGATCAGGAAGTCTATCAAAAAGCGTTGAACGATATTTCGCTCTACCGCCAGGGAGAGATGCGGATCACTGTGCAGGATGATAAAGGCAATCCATTGCCTGGTTATCAGGTAAGCTACCGGCAAACCAGTCACGATTTCCTGTTTGGCGGCGTCGCAGATCCCTTTTACGCATCCCGGTTGCGACAGGCAGGCATCAATACGATGACTGCCTATGTATGGTGGCGTAATACGGAACCGGAACACGGCCAATTTGACCTTGAGTTTACCAACGACTGGCTTGGGATCGACGAGCTCAAAACCGGCGGGATGAAAATCAAAACAAACAACCTGTTTAGCCTGGGCGAAGATATGCCGCCTTTCTGGCAAAATGTTCCTTATGCTGAATTTACGAGGCGCGTCTCTGAGCATGTCGCAACGATTGTAAAAAGGTTTGCCCCTTCAGTAGATTACTGGGAAGCCGCTCTTGAGCCAAACTTTGGCAATCACAACCCACTGAATTTGACCAAAGATGAATATTATGGAGCGATTTCAACTTCCATCGCAGCCATTCGGGCCAATGACCCGACCGCAATCATTGAAATCAATTTAAGTTATCCCTGCGGCGGGATCGACTGGTTGGATAATTTTCAGATCGTCCAGGAGATGCTTGACCGGCAAATCGATTTTGATGTCATCGGTTTGCAGTTTTACTACAATGCTTACATCGCAGCAGGGAACTATCAGATGCCGAAAATGTCCCTGAGCGAAATGAGCGCCTGTTATGACCGTTATGAGGAAATGCTTATCCCTTATGGGAAGAGGGTAGTCGGATCGGAGTTTTCCGTTCCGTCTGATGCGCCTGTCGGGCAACATGGATATTGGGATCAACCCTGGTCAGAGTCCACCCAGGCGCAATATCTGGAAACGGCCTTCACCATCTTTTTCTCGAAACCCACTAACCTGGGGCTGGTTTGGTGGAATACGGTCGAGCCATCGCCTTTTATTTATCACGGCGGCTTGCTAAACGATGACGGAACGCCCAAGCCAGCGTTCCATGCTCTGCAAAACCTGATTGCGGGTTGGACCACCAGTGGAGATGTCGTTGCCGACGCAAACGGGAACACTACTTTCAAGGGCTTTGGCGGCGACTATACCATCGAGATAATCGACCCGGCCACAGGCAGCAGTATGATAGAGCAAATGCATCTCACTGAGCAAAAATCGACCAGTCGGGTGGTCAAGTTCACTCCAAATGGTTGGTTGATTGAGCCAAAGAACCGCCTGGAAAAGCTGGTCACATATTGGGAGACAAAAGCGGACGCGGCTCGCGTCCAAAAGGGACGGGATTATCTGGCCCTGGTAAACCATCATATGCAGAGTTCAGAATGGACATTCGCCCAACGGGCCTTATCGGCGGCCTTTGACGAACTAGCCATCACGACTGAAATCGTCATCCCCAGCCAAAGTCTGATCCCGGTTGGCTACCGAGGCGAAGGATATACTACTGAGAATGGGAGTAACCTGATCTGGGGTTCGACCGCGCTCCATTATCCATATGATTTCCCCGCTGGAACAGTCACAGTCGAAATCACTGCGCATTCACGCAATGAAAAGGGCGAGTCCCCGATTATGGTGGCAGGTGTCGGCGCGAACTATTCGCCGGTCTGGAATGTGGAAAACGAGCAGGCACAGGTTTACACATTTACCGTCATGACCACAGGCGGCGAACAGGATTTGACCATCCGCTTCCCATATGATGACCGCCTCTACGAACGCATTTCAGCATTGGGCGGTCAAGCTGGCGAGCTTAAACTTTTCATAGATAAAGTAAAGCTGATCATCAAGTCATCCGGAGATTGA
>JBAVVF010000231.1:0-1583 GCA_049697155.1 Anaerolineales bacterium | reverse complement strand
CCCTAATGGCGGGCAACCTGGCCTTCCTGACCATACTGCACCTGATTGTTTATGTGGCATGGGGCATGTTTATGGTTGTCCTGGCGCTGGCGCTCTACGAGCGGCTGAAGGCCGGCTCGCCAGCAATCGTGCAGACAGCGACCGTCTTCGGGATATTCTGGGGCTGCGTGATCCTTATTGCCGGCATGATCCACAACGTCGGCATGCAAACTGTCGTCGATCTCTATGGTAAAGACCCGACTCAAGCTGGGACGGTCTGGTTGACGATTTACTCTGTGTTCGAAGGATTCGCCGGCACCAATGAAGCCATAGGCGGCATATGGATATTAATGTTAAGTTGGGCAGCTTTGCGGACAGGAGCACTTTCCAAGGTACTGAACTATCTTGGCGTAGTGGTCGGTGTAGCGGGCATCATCTCGATTGTCCCGGCTCTCGCCGAGCTGTTTATTTACATTTTTGCGCTGGGTCAGATTGTGTGGTTCATTTGGCTGGGGATCGCCATGCTGCGCAGCGGCAAAAGCGCGGCGTAAAAACCGGATGAGTTCGTTCAACAGGGCAAATCAAAAAAGGAGAAAAAGATGAAAATCTGCATTATTGGGGCATCTGGGAAGCTCGGTACTTACATGGTAAAGCACGCTCTGGATCGGGGCCATGAGGTGGTCGGAGTCTGCCGGGAGCGCAGCGTGAGCAAACTCGAGGCGTTCAAAGGGCGTATCAAAGTTTTTCCCGGCGCTACCAATGATCGTAAAGTGATCCAGCAGGCGGTCGCCGGGTGTGATGGGGTACTGACCGTGCTGGTTCCATGGGGAGCCCACCAGTATTCGACGGGTACGGCTCAGGCGGTACTCGACTACGCCCGGCCGGAGGCGCGTCTCATCTTCTCCTGCGGCTGGCATATCACCCGGGATGGCCAGGATGTGTACCCGTGGTCCTTGAAAGCACAGGAGATCTTCGCCCGCTGGTTTGGGCGGTTTACTCGCCTCGTGGATATCGACGACCAGGTGGAAGCGTGCCGGCGGGTGTTTGCCAGCGCAACCCGCTGGACGGTCGTACGCGGGAGCGACCTTGAAGAGGGCGAGAGCCAGGGTTTGCCCGTGTGGAGTCGCCACGTAGGTGATCCCATTCTCGCCAGCAACATCACGCGCCGCGTGGACTACGCCCTGTTCATGGTAGAGGCTCTTGAGAACGACGAGTTGATCCACGAAGCCCCGGCAATCGTCGGCTACCGCACCCCCTCGGCGCTCGCATACGCTGCCGCTGGTTGAAATGTACACTTTGAGGGGATCTCGCATGCCTGCCGGTGTGTCTCTGCGTCAGGGTTGCTGATTCATATCACCAAGAGCATGTGGGCCTGCACTGGCCCAGCATGAGGGCCAAGCCGAGACTCACGTTTACAAGACGCTGCCGGCGGTAAAGTCGGTGAGAGGGGTGTGCCAGATGATGACGGGCCAAATCGGAAACCTATAAGGGTTTGGAGGCAAGTTGTTATGCGCCTTAATTGCAGAAAGTGAACAGGTCAGAATTCCGCTAAGAATGAGGATCTCCAACAAAAAGCCTGTACTCGTCCAAATGAAGGACGGATA
>JBAVVF010000230.1:0-7304 GCA_049697155.1 Anaerolineales bacterium | reverse complement strand
ATCAGGTCTTTGAAGATGCTGTCGGGCCAGAACAATTCACCCCGATGCAATTCCTGCTGGTAGCGTTCGTTTAATTTCTTTTTGGTTTCGTCGTTCATGATTCCTCTTGTTGCCACAGAGATCACAGAGTTTTTGAGAAGATTCACCACAAAGACTTCAAAGCCATTCAGGTTTTCTCCCAGTGATCTTCCTTTAAAAAACTCAGGGCTCTCTGTGATCTCAGTGGCTAATCCGCTTTGGATGGGAAATGCGACTCACCGTGCCTGATGATGAGATATAGATGGACACCGATCAATCCCGCCAGCACGGCCGGGATCATCCAGATATGGGCGGCGAAGAAACGCTGCAGTGTGAGCGCGCTCAGTTCGGGTCCGCCGCGCAGAGCTTTGAGGATGAACTCACCCAGGAAGGGAACGCTCCCCGCGATCTGTGTGCCGACCGTCGTGGCCCAGTAGGCCCGCTGGTTCCACGGGAGCAGATAGCCTGTGAAGCCCATGCCGATGGTCGTCAGCAGCAGACCGATGCCGATCAGCCAGGTCATCTCACGCGGATATTTGTAGGAGGCCGTCACGAACACACGCAGCATGTGGACGAACACGATCAGGACCATCAGGGAGGCGCCCCAGTGGTGGATGCCTCGGATCAGCCATCCAAAGGCCACGCCCTCCATGATGTATTGAATCGAGTCATAGGCATGGTCGGGCGAGGGGGTGTAGTAGACGGTCAGGAAGATGCCCGTCAGCCCCTGGAGCACAAAAAGGAACAGACTCGCGGAACCGAGTGTATTCCACCAGTTGCCCCTCGGCTCGGGGCGGTCGAGCAGGTTTTTGTAAGCAGCGTTCAGGCCAAGCCGCTCATCCAGCCAGTCAAAGACTTTTTTCCACATGGCTCAGGCTTCCTTGTAAAAGATTTCGAGAACGCCATCTTCCGTCACACGGAATTCCGTAAAGTGGTCAAGCGGACGGGGCGGCGGGCCGCCCAGCACTTCGCCCTGCTGACTGAACTTGGCATCATGACAGGGGCAGAGATAAACCTTATCGTTCTCGGACCAGTTGACGGTGCAGGCCAGGTGCGTGCAGCGGCTGTTCAGGATCAGCAAGTCGTCGAGAGCCTCCGAATTACGCAGGACGAATCCGCCGTGGCTGGTGGCAGTCCGCTCCCAGCCGTTGACCTGAACGCGCGTGAACGAGAACGGAGTCGGCTGGCCGACAGGTATATTTTCCATTTTACCAATCGGAATCCAATCCTCTTTGGCGCTCTCTTTCAGGGCCGGGTCGATCAGATAGGCAATGGAGGGAATCCCAATCACCGCAGTGATCAGGCCTCCGATGACGGCCGTCGCTCCTTTGATAAATTCCCGCCTGTTCATGGGTTCGGACATATGCACCTCCAAATAAGTTTGCATGCCACTGCAGCAAAATGGATCTTTGGCGCATCCTCGCAGTGACATGTTATTTAGGTTAGAATAAGACCGCTTTTGGCAACTTTGCATTTGGATTATAAGGGTCAATCCCCTCTTTATTAGAGGAAGTCTGAAACGAATAACCCGTGAGTATTGTCACTTTTAATAAATGAGACCTGAATGGGATAATATGCCATCTTTCCAACAAAAATTTGTAAGGAGGCGTAGATGAGCCTGAAAAGAAATGTCAGCCTGGCCACGGGATTGCGCTACAAAGGCCAGGGTCCGATGCTGACGTTTGTCCTGCACCGGATCGGTGGGCTGGGCATGGCAATTTTCGTGACGGTGCATATCCTGGCGTCGTTCCTGGGTGGGGACATCGGAAAATTCCTGAATGATGTTTACCAAAACTGGCTGTTCCAGATCTTCATCTTCTTCTGCGCGCTCTTCCATGCCATTAACGGCCTGCGGATCACTCTCGTTGACCTGTTCCCGAAGCTGCTCGTTCACCAGCGCGAGGCCATCTGGGTGGAATGGGCGGTCTTCATACCGATCTTTGCGATCGCGGCCTTCGTGATCGTCAGCACGGCGGGAGGTTAACATGGCAGCGACCAAACCGAGAACCCTGCCTCTCTCGAAGCGCGGACTCAACTTCGAAATGTTGATGTGGCTGTTCACGCGTCTCTCGGCGCTGGCCATGTATGCGTTGATCCTCTTCGCGGTCATCGGCGCACTGGTGATGGGCGCCCGTTACCAGATGAACCTGGCGGATGTCCTGCGCTGGGGCTTCATGCCCAATCCCGGCCACGTGCAAAGTGTACCCCTGGAGAACCCGGACGCCTGGGCCACTTTATTCTGGAAATTGACGGGCGGCGCGCTGCTGCTGGTGGCCGTCGCGCACGGCGTGCATGGACTGGTCGTCATCGCGGATGATTATATCGTCACGCCGCGCGGGCGCCTGATCGTCCGCTGGCTGAGCATTGCAATGATGATATCGATGATTCTCATCGGACTTTATGTCCTTTGGACATCGTAAAAACTAACCGCGCAGCACGCGAAGATGCTTGACCGGTATTCTTCGCGACCTTTGCGTACTTCGCGGTGAGAAGGTTTAGGAGCATTTTTATGGCAAATGTTCATCAGTTTGAAGTGGTAGTCGTCGGCGCGGGGGGCGCGGGACTCATGGCAGGCCTGTACGCCTCGCGCGGCGCAAAAACGGCCGTGATCAGCAAACTCTATCCGACGCGCTCGCATACGGGCGCGGCGCAGGGCGGGATCAGCGCGGCGCTTGGCAACTACGAGGAAGACAAACCCGAATGGCATACCTACGACACGGTCAAAGGTTCGGACTACCTCGGCGACCAGGACGCGATCGAGTTCATGACCAATGAAGCCATCGACGCGGTGCTCGAGCTCGAGCACATGGGGCTTCCATTCGACCGGACTCCGCAGGGACGCATCTCCCAGCGGCCCTTCGGCGGACATACCAACAACGAGACCGGCAAGCCTGTCCGGCGCGCCTGTCACGCCGCGGACCGCACCGGGCATATGATCCTGCAAACGCTCTACCAGCAATGCCTGAAGAACAAGGTCAACTTCTTCGATGAATTTCAGGTACTCGACTTTTTGATCGTCAACGGCAAGACCGCGGGGGTTGTCGCCGTGGAACTCGCCACCGGAGAGCTGCATACCTTCCATGCCAAGGCGGTGGTCTTTGCCACCGGCGGGCACGGGCGCATCTTCGAGGTGACGTCCAATGCCTATGCCTACACCGGAGATGGAGCCGCGATCCTCCTGCGCCGGGGCATTCCACTCGAAGACATGGAGTTCTTCCAGTTCCATCCGACGGGCATCTACAAGCTCGGCATCCTCATCACGGAAGGGGTGCGCGGCGAGGGCGGCGTCCTGGTCAACGGCGCCGGCGAGCGCTTCATGCCGAAGTACGCGCCGACCATCAAGGACCTGGCCTCACGGGATGTTGTCTCGCGCGCGATCTATACCGAGATCCGCGAGGGACGCGGGGTCAACGGCAAAAATTACGTCTACCTGGATGTGCGGCCGGAAACCGTGAATAAATATGCAGCCATGGACGGACGCACAAATCCGGATGGTTCCCCGTACCTCATCACCGGCGAGCAGGTCCTGGCGAAACTGCCCGACATCATCGACTTCTGCCGCGTCTATCTCGGTGTCGATCCCATCACGCAGATGATGCCCATCCAGCCGACCGCGCACTACACGATGGGCGGCATCCCAACCAACAAGTATGGCGAAGTTGTGATCGATGACAAAAACACGGTCTTTGCCGGACTCTACGCCGCGGGCGAGTGCGCCTGCGTTTCGGTGCATGGCGGCAACCGCCTGGGATGCAATTCCCTGCTCGATCTGGTCGTCTTCGGCAAGCACGCGGGACTCAAAGCCGCGGAGTATGCAAAGCAGGCCGAGTACCAGCCTCTCCCGCCCGATGTGCAGGCAGAAGCCAACTCGCAGTTCGATGCCCTCCGGCATGGATCGGGCAAGCAGAATGCCTTCGAGATCGCGACAGAGTTGAAAAAGGTCATGTTCGACGAGGTGGGTATTTACCGCAATGAGAAAGGGATGCAGGCCGCGCTCGAAAAGGTCAGGGAATTGCAGGCCCGTTTCAAGGAGGTCTGTGTCAACGATGCGGGCCGCATCTTCAACACCGAATTGCTGAACGCCTGGGAGCTTGGCAACATGCTCGAAGTGGCGGAAGTGATTGCCGAGTGTGCCTTGAACCGGAAGGAGTCGCGCGGCGGACATTCACGCGAGGATTATCCCAACCGGGACGACCAGGACTGGCTGAAACATACCCTGGCATGGAAACAAAACGGAAAAGTGACGATCGACTACAAGCCGGTCGCGATC
Source organism: Anaerolineales bacterium (assembly GCA_049697155.1). GTDB lineage: Bacteria > Chloroflexota > Anaerolineae > Anaerolineales > Villigracilaceae > Defluviilinea. The sequence continues at coordinate 3,016 of JBAVVF010000230.1, read as the reverse complement.
ACGAAGTATCAACCGAAAGCAAGAGTTTATTAGTGAGGCAGACATGCAGGTAACTCTCAAAGTCTTTCGTTACAACCCCGAAGTGGACAAGCAATTCCACTACGAAACGTACACTCTCGAAGCCGAAGAGACGGACCGCATCCTGGATCTGCTCGAGCACGTCAAAGGCTATCACGATGGGACGCTGTCGTTCCGGCGCTCGTGCGCCCACGGCGTCTGCGGCTCGGATGCCATGCGGATCAACGGCAGGAACATGCTGGCCTGCAAGGCCCTGGTGCGGGATGTCGGCGATCGGATCACGGTCGAACCCTTGCTCGGGCTGAAGGTTGCCAAGGATCTGATCGTGGACATGGAACCCTTCTTCGACAATTACAAGAAGGTCCTGCCCTATTTCATCAACGACAGTCCGCTGCCTGAGGACGGCCGCGAGCGGCTGCAGTCGCCCGAACAGCGCGAGCGCTTCGACGAGACGACCAAGTGCATCCTGTGCGCGGCCTGCACGACCTCCTGTCCATCCTTCTGGAGCAGCGACGATTACCTCGGGCCCGCCGCGCTGGTGGCGGCCCATCGCTTTATCTACGACAGCCGGGACGAGGCGGCGGCTGAGCGCATGCAAATTGTCAGCGAGACGAGCGGCCTGGCGCGCTGCCATACGATCTTCAACTGCACGATGGCCTGCCCGCGCGATATCCAGATCACGAAGGCCATCGGCGAGCTGAAGATGACCTCGCTGACGGGGAAGCTGGATTGAGGAAGCAGCAGGTATACAGGTAAACAAGTAGACAGGCCGCGTCAAGAGCGCGGCCTGTTGCTTTTGAAGGGGGAAGCACTATAATGAGGACAGGATTTCATAAAAGCAAGAGGCGAACATGGGACTGATCCGCGAGATCTTTGGACCGAGCAAGGGCGAAATCTGGTCTCAACTGAGCCAGGAGATCGGGGCTGAGTATGAAGAGGGGGGCTTCCTCAAGGCAGGCAAAGTTGTCTTGTCGCACCGGCAGTGGGAAATCACGCTGGACACGTACACCGTCCATTCGGGGAACTCACATATCACCTATACGCGCATGCGCGCACCCTACGTGAACAGGGATGGCTTCCGTTTTAACATCTATCGAAAGAACATCTTCAGCGGGATCGGGAAGCTGTTCGGCATGGAGGATATCGAGATCGGCGATTCGTTCTTCGATGATGAGTTCATCATTCAAGGCGAGCCCGAGCACCTTGTCAAATCACTGTTGACGAATGGAGAGGTCCGGCGGTTGATCGAGAGCCAGCCGGATATCCACTTCCAGGTGAAGGATGATGAAGGCTGGTTCCGGCAAACCTTCCCGGAGGGAGTGGACGAGCTCTACTTTCAGGTGGTCGGTGTGATCAAGGATAAAGAACGACTGAAGGGTCTGTTCGATCTCTTCGCGGCGGTGCTCGACCACTTGTGCCGGCTGGGCTCCGCCTATGAAAGTGCGCCCGACGTCAGGCTGGAGTAGGGGCTGTTTCTTTCCGCGTTCCCGAGAGCAGCCACGGATTTGTTTAAAGAGACTCACCCACCTCGAAACCTTAAATTCGGGGTGGGTGATGTTTTATAACAGGCAGGAATTCAATTTATTGCCTTCGGTCCCTTGAAGCGGATCAGTCCGACAAAGAGAAGCGGCAGGACGATCCCGCCTGTGCAGGGTAAAGATGGCCTAGGCTGGGTTTCCTCCGGTTCTTCCTCAGGGACAGTTGTCGGAGCCGCTTCGGGCCGTTCTTCACTGCCGGCGGGCGCGGCACCCGCGAGCTGCAGATCATCCACCCAGATCTCCCCTGTATTGGTGGCATCCTGGAGCGTGGCGACTCCAAACGCCAGTCCGGCGACTCCCCTGGATGGCTCGAACGACGCGCCTGCATTCTCCTCCCAGCTGGCGCGCCGGAAGTCCTCCCAGCGTAACTGCATCGGGACCCAGGCATTCACACTTTTAGCGGGCGCCTCGACCGTGTACACATACGTCTCGCGGGCTGCCTCGGGGCCGGAGTACAGGTCCACGTCAAAGAGCAGACCGGCTTGCGCGGCGCGGAAGGTAAAAGCCAACCCCTGGCCCGCGTTCAAATCCGGCGGCGTCTCGAAGAATGCCGCGCAGGTGCCCCAGCTGTTCACAGCGATGTCAAAGTCGAGATGCAGGGCATTCCCGGCCCGCCCTGTCCCCTCCTGCACCTCGCAAGTCAGGGAGGTGGAGGTGGCTTCATCGTGGAAACCTTCCCAGCCCGAGGCTTTGGGGAGGCTGTTGGCATCGAAGTCATCGATCCAGCCGGAACCGGAAACAGTGACCGGCTGAGACTCGGCCGCGGGTTGAGTGGCCGCTTCCGGGGCGGGTCGATCGGGCGCGCTTCCCTTCCAGCGATGATAGAAGATGTTGAGCAGGGGCACGAATTCATCCGTCGCTTTCCGGCTGCCGTCCGCCGAGGGATGGTCGTCGCCTGAAGGATAGGAAAGTGTATTCTGGCCGCCGTAGAGATGCTCGATGATTCCGTCCTTGTAACGATGATGCGCGTCCGGGCCGGTCAGTACGTTGTAAAAGTCGAAAACAAAAACGTTATCGAGGCTGTAATTGTTTTCATCCAGCCAGTCGTTCAACAACCACTGGTTGAAGGCGCGCGCGTTGTCCGCGTAGGTCGCATCGGAGAGGGGCGGGGCGGTGATGACAATGAAAAGCTTGTCGGGGCGCGTCGCAAAGTATTTCAGACTCTCGTTATAGACATACTTGGCATGGCCCACCGACAGCCAGCCCTCCGGGTCCGGCGGATCGTCCGGGCTGCCCTCCAGCGCCGAGTTCGGGAAACAGGATTTGAACATGACGATCTCGTTTTCCCCGCCCGGGTCGGAAAGCGTACGCGTGTACGAAGCATGCTGGCCGTTCTCGTTAACCAACGCCTCCATGTAGGTCGGCGTGCTCTCGCTGGCAAACCATTCGGTCCAGTTGGGGATGTCGGTGCGGTCGCCGATCCCGTCGGGACCCCAGCCGTAGTTGGTGTCGCTGACAAA
>JBAVVF010000229.1:0-1987 GCA_049697155.1 Anaerolineales bacterium | reverse complement strand
AGGCTGTCCAAGCATAGAACCGACGGTCTGTATACACTGAAGGCCGGATACGCAAACTCCATCAACAAGCATCCGTTATCGAATATAGTAGCCGTCTATTTCGATGGCGGCGACATAGAAGTATATGTCAACAACGTGCGGGTCACTACCTACGCGGACCCGCATCCCTTCGAATGCAAATGGGCAGGGCTGATTATCAGCAATGGAGATATCGATCTGCTGGCAGATAACGTTTTCTCGTACACGTTCCCCGCGCCGGTCCCCTGATCGGCTACGGCCACACGGACTTGACCAGCTCCGGCAACATCTCCCCCGTCTTGCCGTGAAACACATAGTCTGCCTTTGACGTGAGGGGCGTCGGCTCGGCATTGATCTCGACGACGAGCGCGCCGCGATTGTGGGCGGCAAATGCCAGCGAGGCGGCCGGCTGGACCACCCCCGACGTGCCGATCGAAAAGAAAACCTGACAGGCCCGCGCCGCCTCGACGGCCGCTTCCAGTTGAGCGCGCGGCAGCGCCTCCCCAAACCAGACCACGTCCGGCCGAAGCAGGCCGCCGCACTCCCGGCAGCGCGGCACCGATTCGCCATCGTCGTCCCATGTTTTCGCAAACGTATGACAGTCGGCGCAGCACACGCGCTGAATATTGCCGTGCAGTTCGAGCACATGCTGGCTCCCGGCCATGCGGTGCAGGCCATCGACGTTTTGGGTGATCAGGGTAAATTCGGGGATGCGTTTCTCGATCTCGGCCAGCGCGTAGTGACCGGGATTCGGCCTTACCCCTTTGACCGCCTCCCTCCGCCAGGCATACCAGTCCCAGACAAGTTTGGGATCACGGCGAAACGCCTCAGGCGAAGCCAGGTCCTCCGGCTTGTACTGCGCCCACAGACCAGCTTGCGCGTCACGGAAGGTACGCAGTCCGCTCTCCTGCGAAACGCCCGCTCCGGTCAGGGCGGCCAGCTTTGGGCCGCCGCGCAGAAGCGAAAGGAGCTCGGCCGGAAAGGTCACGGGATCGGCATACATCGCTTCAGGGTAATATTCCGATCGTAGACCTGCGTCCGGCCGATGACTTCCATGTCTTCCGTCAAAGCCACGAGCTGGTATTCGAGCCAGGCATCTGTGAAGAAACGATAGCCTTTGATGTTGAACATCTGGACATTGTAATTGAACGAGCCGTTCTCGTAATTCTTGACCATGATCGCGCCGGCCCCCCAGTCGGTCAGATGCAGGGTGTTCTTCTTTTCGCGCAAACGCATGAACAGCAGCACTTTGTCCGTGTTGATCAGGTCCTCGACAAAGGCGGAAAACTTGATGTTGCGCGGCATGCATGGGCCTTCGTTATAGTAAATCATATTGCCCGAGACCAGGACCGCCAGAAAGCCAACATTCATCGGCGTAAAATAGCTGTCACTGATCGGGCCCACCACCGGTACCCCAGGCGTCGGGGGGATGTCGGTGGCCGTGCTGGTGGGGGTGAACAATTCGGCGCCAATCGATGTCACAGTTGGAGTAAAGGTCAGCGGCGTGGGAGTCGAGGTGGCAAAGAGGTTTTGGGTCGGGATCGGCGTTTCGCTGACGAAAGGCGTGGATGTCTCCGTGGGTGGAGGCGGTGTGGGTGTGGCCATCAACTGCGAAAGATTGGAACAGCCAGCCAGAAACATCCCCAGGACGAAGATTTGAAAGCTCTTTTTCATAATGAGACCTTTGCGTTGTTCGAGGTAATGCTCAAGGATAGAGGACCTTGCAGTGCGTCAGGGATACATTGTCCCGGGAGGCCACCGAACGGCCCAGGACTTTGCCGTTGGCGGTCGAAGCAACCAGTTGATACTGCAGCCAGGCATCTTCATAATATCGATATCTCTGGATCTGACTCAGTTCGAGGATGTAAAAGTACGTGCCCTGATCGTTATCCTTCAGGATCGCGCCGCCACCCCACTCGGTGTGACGCTTGCTGTACTTATCCTGTAATCGATACCAAAGGGTCACGTA
>JBAVVF010000228.1:0-1694 GCA_049697155.1 Anaerolineales bacterium | reverse complement strand
GAGTAGGGTCAGGAGACCCTTACTGAACGTCCCGCGCATAGCCCGGAAGGGAGTTGACATCGCCTCCGTTTTTCGCTAAACTATACGCAAGAAGAAAGAACAGGAGCTGTCATGCCTGATAACCGTTTGACCTCACATTTAACCCCTCAGACCAGCCTGGCCGCGGCCATCAACTCGTGGGAAGCCTTTCTCGCGGACAAGGGCCGCTCGCCCAACACCATCAAAGCCTTCCTTTCGGACGTGCGCCTGCTGACCAGTTTCCTCCCCGCCGACACCACCCTGGCGAAAATCACCACTAAGGACCTCAACCGCTACTTCGAGTGGATGGAAAACGAGCGCGACGTTCCGTGCAGTCCCAAGACGCTGGCCCGGCGCATCACCGCCACCAAGTCGCTTTTCCGCTGGCTGCACCAGTACGGCGTCCTGCTGGTGGACCCGGCCGAGAAGGTCGCGCAGCGCTCGGCGATCAGTCCCCTCCCCATCGTGCTGACGCCTCAGGAATACGACGCGGTCCTGCTGGCCGCCGACCGTCACCGCCGCGGGGACAAGCCCGACGCGCGTCCCTACGCGCTGGTCTATCTGCTCCTGACGACCGGCATCAAAAAGAGCGAGACGCTGGGACTCAAGCTCGAGCACATCGAGTTGGAGTCTCCCAACGGGCCGCAGATCTTCATCCGCTATGCCAGCCCGACGAACCGCTACAAGGAACGCAAGGTGGTCGTCCCCGACGACTGGATCCCCGCCTACAACGAGTACATCGCCCACTACCAGCCGGAAGAGCAGGTCTTCCCCTGGTCGCCGCGCCGGCTGGAGTATCTGCTCGAAGACATCGGCAACGAAGCCGGTCTGACGAAACATCTTTCCTTCGATATGTGCCGCTGGACCTGCGCGCTGAACGATTATCGGGCCGGCGAGGAGCCGGACAAGATCCGCCAGAAGCTGGGGGTCTCAAAGATCCAGTGGCGCGAGCTGCATATCAAGTTGAAACAGCTAAGTGGAAATTAGATGACATCAAGGTAGAAAGCAAACAATCTCCTCTTCAGCGAGGAGATTGTTTTGTTATGTGCGCTTCGACTACTGTCGCTGCGCTCCCTCCGCAGGGCAAAGAACGCCCACTCACCGCACTGCGCAAGCACGGCGCGGCGCAAGTGTCGTTCAGCGCGAGTGTTTATCCCCTGGTCATCGAAAAATATAACGCCTGACGGGTCGCGTCCGTGATGCGGAAGGGATGCGCGGGCCGATAGCCCGGCACCCAGACCACTTTCTCGCCCATGCAAAGCAGGGGCCAGCGGTCGCGCGCCCGCTGCGGCAGCTTGACGTTGATGAAGAAATCCGAGCTCTTCATCACGTGCCCGTCCATGCCGAGTGGCTCGAAGCGATCCCCGTCCTGGCGGACGCGCAGCTCGAGCGCGTCGGAAATCCCGTTGGCATCCACCCAGACCTGGAAGGGATCCTCGTTCGAGCGGGCCTGCTCGAGCGCCAGCGAAGCAATGTTCCAGCGTTCACAATTCAGCTTCCAGTCGCCGGATAGAGTGATCTGGCAGGGAATCTTCAATGGGATCGTATTGCTGTCATCCGGCATCTGCGGCCAGCGCTCGATGGGCAGGGTGACATTCCCGGCGACGACGTAGATCAGGTTCCCCTCGCGCAGCATGTGCAGTCCGCCAGTCAGATCCATGCGGACGGTATGATTG
>JBAVVF010000227.1:0-2240 GCA_049697155.1 Anaerolineales bacterium | reverse complement strand
TATCCGTGTGAACAAAGTGACCTCGGAGAGTGGAGCCTGGCCGCCTCCGGAGCGTGGGATCCTGATCGAGCGCGCCGCGCTGCCGGTCATCGACGCGCAAATCGGTGACGTGATCCGGGTCAAGATGCCCAGCGACGCGCAGCGCGAGTTGCGCATCGCCGGCGCGGCTTACGACCCCGCCCAGCTGCCTGCTCAACTCGACAGCACACCCTATGGATATATCACCTTCGATACGCTGGAGTGGCTGGGCGAAGATTACGGCTTCAACGAGTTACACGTCATTGCCACCCATCCCGAAGACAAGGTCTGGGCCCAGCACGTGGTGAACCTCGTCAAGGACCGGGCCGAACGGTCCGGGTATACGATTCCGCTGAGCATGACGGCGGAACCGGGACAACTCCCGATGGATGACATCGTGCAGGGTATCCTCCTGCTGATGGGCTCCCTGGGCGTGCTTTCATTATTCCTGAGCGTCTTTCTGGTCGTCAACACGGTCTCGGCGCTGCTGGCACAGCAAAAACGTCAGATCGCGGTGATGAAAGCCATCGGCGGCGGCAGCCCCCAGATTTTGGGCATGTATCTGATGATGGTCATTGCCTATGGAGTTCTGGCACTGGCCATCGCCATCCCTCTCGGCACCGCGGGCGCACGCGCCCTGAGCCAGATGCTGGCCGGCATGTTCAACTTCAACCTTGGCACAATGGAAATCCCGCCGCAGACCGTGCTGGCGCAGGTGGTCATTGGGTTGGTGCTGCCGGTGCTGGCGTCGCTCTTTCCTTTCCTCGCCAGCCTGCGCGTCAGCGCGGCGGAAGCGATGAACACCTACAGCCTGGGAAAAGGCCGCTTCGGCAGGAACTGGATCGATCAGCTGCTCTCCGGTTCGAACCTGTGGTTCACCCGCCGGCTTGCCATTCGCCCGATCCTGCTCTCGATCCGAAACACCTTCCGCAGCAAGGGCCGCCTGGCCCTGACCCTGATCACGCTGACCCTGGCGTCCGCCACGTTCGTCAGTGTCTTCAACGTGCGCTCCTCGCTGACCAGCACCGTGGACGACATGATGAAGTGGTTCAACTTCGATATCATGCTGACCTTCGACCGGTCCTATCGGGCAGACAAGCTTCAGCAGGAGGCCATGACGGTTCCCGGGATCGCGCAGACGGATGTCTGGATGCAGTTGCCCGCCCGCATGGTGCGCTCCGACGGAAGTGAGAGCGGCATGATGTATATGTTCGCGCCTCACGTCGGGGAAGCGGCCCTGGTCCGCTCGCCCGCCATCGATGAAGGGCGCTGGCTGATCCCGGAGGATGACAACGCCGTGGTGGTGCCCTCGGCCCTGCTCCGGGATGAACCGGAGCTTGCACTGGGCGGGGAAATCGTCCTGAAAGTCTACGGCAAGGAAGAGTCCTTCACGATCGTCGGGACGTTTTTGGGCACGCCGTTCGCGCCGATGATCTATGCAAAGTATGACTATCTCAGCAGGATCACCAACCGGGTCGATGAAGCCGATGCGCTGCTGGTCCGGACCCGGCTGCACGATGCCGCCTCGGTGGAAGCGGAAAGCCAGGCCCTGGAAGAGCATTTCGAGCACATGGGAGTGCGCGTCAGCATGATCGCCACTCTGCCAAGGGAACGGGCCGACGCGGAAGCCATCTTCGACGCAATTGTCGCGCTGCTGCTGGTCATGGCCATCCTGCTGGCGCTCGTCGGCGGGCTGGGGTTGATGGGCACGATGAGCATCAACGTGCTGGAGCGCACGCGCGAGATCGGCGTGCTGCGGGCCATCGGCGCGCCCAACCGGGGGGTAGCGCAGGTCTTCATTCTGGAGGGGCTTACGATCGGGCTGATGAGCTGGCTGATGGGTGCGGCCCTGGCCATCCCAATGACCCGGGCGCTGAACCAGGCCCTGGGCGGCGCGACGATGGGCACGGCGTTGAGTTATTCCTATTCCATGCCGGGGCTCTGGCTGTGGCTGGTTGTCGTCATCCTTTTGAGCGCTCTGGCCAGCTTCATCCCGGCCCGCAGCGCCTCCCGGTTAACTGTCAGGGAAGTGCTGGCGTATGAGTAAAGAGAATGGGATGCCGCGAATCTCCACGAATTCTTACACTTTCCGTCATTGCTTCGTCGGGAAGAACACCCTCCTCGTAATGACAGAAATGTATTTTTGAGCCAGGTTCTAGATACTTCTCCTCACCCCAAACTTCAGAAACTCCCCCGTTGGATTTTCCCACTCCACCTTTGAC
>JBAVVF010000226.1:0-2504 GCA_049697155.1 Anaerolineales bacterium | reverse complement strand
AAGCAATATCGCCTCCTCAGAAGATTCAGGGTTTGTAGCTTACCTGAGATTGCTTCGCCCTTCGAGCTCGCAACGACATGATGTTATCTTTCCGGTCTGCCTTCCAGCTCTTCCAATGCCTTGACCGCCGCGTTGCGCGCCGTCAGGATTTCGGCTTCCGAGCCGGAGAGCCACATGCGCCCAAAGCGCCCCACCGACGAAACGTGCAATATCTTGATATTCGCGCCTTTTTCCGCTTCGTTGCAGGCAAAGTTAATGTACGCGGCAGGCGCACATTCCAGGACCAGCATGGTCTCGCCTGGGACAATCATCGAGCCGCGCCGGAAGCGATTCAGTAATTGCGCCTGATAGGGATCGACGTTGGTAATGATCTGCACAGATGCGATCATGGGCTTGATGCGTTCCGATGTCTGCAGGCCCAGGCGCTCCAGCACGATCCGCCCGGCTTCGAGCACCTCAGACTGCGCCCGGGAGTGGACTTCGAACATGCCAAACTCGCGCTCGACGATCTGCGCGCCCGGCTTGGCTTCCGTCGATTTGACGGCGATGTCGACGAGGCGGAACACCTCGTTGCCCGGCGCAACCTCGATGTAGAGAGAAGCCATGCCCTCGGTGGGAAGGTCGCCCTGGGTGATGGTGCCGACAAAGGCCGCGTATTGCGGCTGCATGCGGTCGAGATAGGAATAGACACGTAATGAAAATTCGCCAGCCATAATGCTCCATTGCTTCCTGTCATTGCGAGGGAGCCTTCAGGCGACCGAAGCAATCTCATGTTATCTATTTTGAGATTGCTTCGCCACCTCGGCATTTGAGCCTCGGGGCTCGCAATGACGGTTTCAAATTTAATTATTCATCGCAATCCCAAGCGGTGTCACAAACAACGGATTGCCGGGAAGAACAGTTTCAACTCCGGTGACTTCCTGAATCACCTCGTCCATGCCGGGGTACGCACACGTACCGCCGACCAGATAGATTCGTTCCACTTTATGTCCCGCGATGTGCCGCCGGACAATCGTCCCCACTTTTTCCATCACCGGGCGGATCAGGGGAAAGAGCCGCGTCTGCTCGTTGGGGTCTTTCTTCAATGCTTCGGCTTGCTCGAAGGTCGATCCCGTCGAGCCTGCGATCACCAATGAGAAGTGCGTTCCACCGGTGGGCTCATCAGCAGTGTACACCACTTTGCCCTTCCGGAAGACCGCGATCCCGGTCGTCCCGCCGCCGACGTCTACAATCGCGCCGTCTTTGATCTGCAGGACGTTGTTCGCAGCCGTCGGCTCGTCGATCATGCCCGTGCAGTCCAGCCCGGCACCGTGCAGGACATTGGCAGTCGCGCGCACCTCGGCCTGGGGCACGCCCGGCGGATAGCCCGTCGAAGCCGATTTTAACTCGAAGCCCAGGACTTCTTCCACCTGCGACTTCATCCGGCGAAGCAAATCCACGGCGCCGATGAAGTCCACGACCAAACCGTCCCGCACGATTTCCGCAAATTGGTAGGTGCCTGCCACCGGTTGGTGGTTTTCATCCAGAACAACCAGCACAGTGTATGCTGTGCCCAGATCCACGCCGACATGAACGAAGTCGCTCGAAAGGCGCGCTGCATCGCGGTCCGCGTGCCAGCCATTCGGTCCGGACATGATCCGGTCGGTTCGGGTCAGGAGGTCGGCAAGATTCGGATTCACAGAGTCACTTCTCGTTCCAGTTCACAGGGAAGACCACATATACAAAACGCGTCCAGCTCGGCGTGCCAAAGGTGATGCTCGATCCTTTGGGGATGTAGATCACGTCGTCTGTCCTGCCGCGCACCTGCTCGCTGCCGCGCGTGATCACCAATTCACCTTCCAGCACAATGTCAATCTCATCATAGGACAGGGTCCACTGCATCTCACCTTTGTCGAGCGACATGTAGCCTGCGCCGATTGGCGAGCGATCCTGGGCGAAAATGGCATCCTTCAACCAGACATTCGTGCCGGGAGTTGTCTTGCCTTCGAGGAAAGGCTCTACTTGGACATTCGCCATGTGCACGACCTTCAACGGCGGCAAGCTTGAGATAAGGGATGGCTTATTCTCGAAACCAACAGCTGGGCCCTTTTCACGAATCACTTTCAGGCCGAGAGCGTAGGCAGTATCGGCGGCTTCGTGGGTGAGGATATCGTCGTGGCCCAACACGAGAGTTTCTGTTTTCTCGCGGGCGAGCCGGCGAATATCTTCAGCGGTGAACAGTTGACGCGGCATGAGGAGGCAGGCAGGTATACACGTAAACCGGTACGCAGGTTTTGCGCCACTTATCTACTTGCATACTTGTGTACTTGTTTACGTTTCTACTTACTGCCCCGTCCGCCGAAGGAACCCTTCGTGCTCTGCGGCAGGATCATCTCCACGTCAGTGTGCGGGCGCGGGATGACGTGTACCGAGGCCAGCTCACCGACGCGCTTCGCGGCCGCGGCACCGGCATCGGTCGCGGCTTTGACCGCACCGACATCGCCGCGCACCATCACGGTCACGTA
>JBAVVF010000225.1:0-2122 GCA_049697155.1 Anaerolineales bacterium | reverse complement strand
CACAGACATCCCCGGCGGAATTTCCGTCGACATGTATATTTCACCGGACGGGCAATGGGTCTATTACCTGCAGGACCAGCAGGGCACCGAGACCGGACATTTCGTGCGCATGCCCTTCGAGGGCGGCGACCCGCAGGACATCACCCCGCAGTTGCCGCCCTACTCCCCTTTCGGCTTTATGATCAGCCGTTCCGGGAATCGCATCGTCCTGACGGCCGTCCACGATAATGTCTATCACGTGTATTGCCTGGACATCGACAAGGATGGGAAGCCGGGCGCCCTGCGCGAGATCCACGCCGGTCCGCAGCACATGGAGGGAGTCTGCATATCGCACGATGGCGACGTGGTGGTCGTCAGGTCGACCGAATGCACCGGCAACCTGCAATTCAGCCTGCTGGCATTCAACGGCTCAACCGGCAAACAGATCTCTGAATTGCGGGATGGCAGCGAGAGCAGCCTGGACATCATGCTGCCCTCCCCCCTGCCCGGCGACCCGCGCCTGCTGGCGACCACAACGCGCACCGGCCTGGAATCCCTGCTGATCTGGAACCCGCGCACCGGGGAGCGCACCGACCTGTCGTTCGAGAACGTGACCGGTGCAATGCGCACCTACGACTGGTCCCCGGACGGTCGCCGGATCCTCTTCCGCACCTTCAATGCGGCCGTCCAGCAGCTCTACATCCACGACCTCACTACGGGCGAGACGACGGCCCTGCGCAGCCCCGCGGGGATGCACCTGTCGCCCTGCTTTTCGCCCGACGGTACGGAGATATATTCGCGCTGGGAAAGTGCCACCCGGCGCTCCAGCCTGATCGCGCTCTCCGCCCGGACCGGCGAGATGCTGCGCACGCTGATCGCAGCCGGTGAAATGCCGCCCGGGCATGAATTGAAGTCGGTGACATTCCCATCCTCCGACGGGCAGGTCATCCAGGCGTGGCTGGGCATCCCGGATGGTACTGGACCATTCCCAACTGTAATAGACATCCACGGCGGCCCGGAGACAGTGAGAGGAAATAATTTTTCACCTGATACTCAGGCCTGGCTGGATCATGGTTTCGCCTACCTGGCAGTCAATTACCGCGGCTCCACAACTTTTGGGCGTGAATTCGAGCAAAAGATCTGGAGCCAGCCCGGCTATTGGGAGATCGAAGACCTGGTCGCAGCGCGGGACTGGCTCGTCGAACAGAACATCGCGAAAGCCAATGCTGTCTTCCTCACCGGCTGGTCTTATGGAGGCTATCTGACCCTCCTCGGCCTGGGAAAAAGGCCGGAGTTCTGGGCCGGCGGGATGGCAGGCATCGCTGCGACCGATTGGGCCATGTCTTACGAAGATGCTGCAGAGAATATTCGGGGATGGTTGGTTTCCCTGTTCGGCGGCACACCTGAGGAGAAGCCCGAGCAGTATCGCGTCAGTTCACCCATCACGTACGTGGAGAACGTGAAAGCCCCCGTGCTGATCATCCAGGGACGCAACGACACCATCGCCCCGCCGCGCCCCGTGGAGGTCTATGAAAGCAGGATGAAGGCACTGGGCAAAGAAATCGAGGTCTTCTGGTACGATACGGGACATGGCGGTTCGTTCACATCCATGGATGAAGCTATCCGTCACCAGGAATTGATGCTGCGGTTCGCGTTCCGTGTGTTAGGTCACGTATAAACCATCCTTTCGACGTGTTCATCTGGTCTGGGATGGCGGTCCCAGTCATACCTCCGCCGCCACCACATCCTTCTTGCGTTCACGCGATGGTTCCTGGTTGCGTATTCTCTGTACACCGGCTCATACGTCCTGGCTTAATCAAGCGGAAATCCTACTTAAGAGTTTTGAAGTCCGTTATTTGCAGCGTGGAAGTTGGACCAGTCGCCAACACTTGATCGATCATTTATATGACAGTACGCCCGAATACAATCGCTTATGGGCTCATCCCATTGACTGGTCGTGGACTCGCCACGATCTCCGTAATTGGGCTGAGAAGAAGTTATCCTGACTACGTTAAATTAACCCAAGTTGCTACCAAAGGAAGTTGATGGAACAAGCGAGGACAAAGAGAGCAACCTTGAGCTCAAAGCCTCTGGCCGTGACAGCATGAATCGATTTAGGTAACAAGCGCTCCATGAGACTACC
>JBAVVF010000224.1:0-7556 GCA_049697155.1 Anaerolineales bacterium | reverse complement strand
CTTTTATGATGGTCCAAAGGCCTGCAAGTGGGAGGCGGAAAAGGTCGCCGCAGAAGTTGGGGAATACATCGAAACGGTCAGGAGGGTCTTCCCGGAGGTGAAGGTCGGAGACACGGAGCCACTCGCCGGAGCCGCGACGGCACAGGCTTACATGATCTGGCTGGACACGTTCCGGAACGTCAATGGATACAACCTGGCTTTCCTGCACATGGACATTGACTGGAGCCGGCCGGATTTGGCGGATGAGGTCATCGCAATTGAAGAGCACGGAGATGATATCGGCGTGCCCGTCGGCCTCATTTACACCGGCAATGCCTTCGACAAAAGCGACGAGGCCTGGCTTTCGGCCGCGGGAGAGCGGGTGAAAAAGCTGGAGCTTGAAAAGAATGGCCAGCCCGACCACATTCTCTTCCAATCCTGGAACGACAAGCCGGATTTCGTTTTGCCGGAGACAACCGATTTCACCTTCACGGACTTTGTCGAAGATTACTTTACAGATAAAGCTGCCCTCGGGTTTCTCCGCGCGGGGGCGGGCGCAAACCTGGCGCTCGGCAAACCGGTCCGCTTCTCCAGCCAGACCGGCGACCTGAGCGGGTCACTGGCGATGGACGGCGACCTGGGAACATTATGGAACTCCGGCGGCTTCCCCATCCAATGGATCGAGGTGGACCTCGGCGCGAAATACAACCTTCGTGAAATCCGCCTGACGACCAGCCAGTATCCTGAAGGCGTAACCATTCACCGCGTTTCAGGCAGGGATGCCTCCGGTGAATTTCACGAGTTGACAACCTTCGAGGGCACTACGGTCGATGGACAAACCCTGATATTTGCGCCCCCTCAGCCTGTTCAGGCAATCCGCTTTATCCGCGTGGAAACGGTCAGCAGTCCCTCCTGGGTGGCCTGGCGGGAAATCGAAGTGATCGATGCCGGAGACTAAATTTGCGCCCGGTCAATGTTTGCTATACTTGCCGCATGTCATTCCAAACAAGCATATGTTCCTCAGATAAAAGTCAATGAACAGGAAACCCATCCTGTTTCTTGGAATTATTGTCATTGCCTTTGCCTATGCCTGTAGCCCAGCTACGTCAAACTTATCCACACCTACTCTCACAAACAACCCGACGCATCCCTCCAACTTTGTCAGCGCCAGCGATGGCAAATTCATGCTGGAGGACCGGCCCTATTATTTTGTCGGCACGAACTTCTGGCAGGGCATGAATCTGGGCGTGGACGGGCCGCAGGGAGACCGGGCCCTGCTCGTCGCGGAGTTGGACCGGCTGCAGCGGATCGGGGTGACGAATCTGCGGGTGATGGCCGCCTCCGAAGGTCCGAACACGGAACCGTACCGCATGGTCCCGGCGCTGATGATCTCGCCGGGCAAGTACGATGAGAGCGTGCTCGACGGCCTGGACTTTCTCATCGCCGAACTGGGCAAGCGCGGGATGAAAGCCGTGATGGTGCTGAACAATTACTGGCAGTGGTCGGGCGGGATGGCACAATACGTCTCGTGGAGCGATGGGACGGCCATCCCCTATCCGGGAGACTGGTCCGAGTTCATGAACTATTCGGCCAGGTTCTATGATTGCGCCGAATGCCAGACCTGGTATCGCGATCACATCGAAATGATCATCGGTCACACCAACCCCTACACCGGGTTGAAATACCGTGACGATCCAACGATCTTTGCCTGGGAGCTGGCCAATGAGCCGCGCCGCTATCCCTAAACCTGGATCGACGAAACTGCCGGCTACAACAAATCGCTGGATCACACTCACATGGTAACGACCGGATCGGAAGGCACGCCGCCGGGGGAAAGTCAGGATTTCCAACGGACGCATGACGGCCCGAACATTGACTATGCCACGATCCATATCTGGCCCCAGAATTGGGGCTGGTATGACCCGGCCAATCCAGCGACGTACGACCGGGCGGAACAGAACGCGCTCGAGTATCTGCGCCGGCATGTCTTCGAGATGGCCGTGCTGCAGAAACCGCTTGTGCTGGAGGAGTTCGGCCTGGCCCGCGACTGGGAACCTGGGCAGGATATTTATGATCCGCAATCGTCGACAATGTACCGGGATCGTTTCTACAAGGCCATGTTCAGTGAAGTGCATGATCTGAGCCTGAAGGGCGGACCCGTTGCCGGCGATAACTTCTGGGCCTGGGGCGGCACCTCACGCCCCGGCGACGATTGGCTCGGCGATCCTCCACATGAAACTCCCGGCTGGTACTCCGTTTATGATATCGACGCATCCACAATTGCGATCATTTCTGCCCATGCGAGCGAGATGACGCGGGTTGCGACGCCTTGAACGACTCTGGATATAATCACAGGGAAGGGATTTGATCAAAACATGCTCACTGGAATCGATTTCTTATTTGCAGGTCTGGCCGCCATCGCGGCGGGGGCAGTCAATGCTCTGGCAGGTGGTGGAACACTCATTACCTTTCCCATGCTTACTTTCCTGGGCGTCCCGGCCGTGGCTGCGAACATAACAAATACAGTGGCGCTTTGTCCCGGCTATTTCGGCGGGACGCTGGCCCAGTGGAAGGATCTGCGCGACCAAAAGCACCGCCTGTGGATCGTCGTCCCGGCCAGCATCGTCGGCGGGGTGCTCGGCGGAGTCCTGCTGCTGCAGACGGGGGAACGCCTGTTCAGGGAACTGGTTCCGTATCTCATCCTGCTGGCTTCGGTATTGCTCGCGATCCAGGATCCGGTCCGGGCCTGGCTGGTGCGCCGGCTGGGCGAGCAGCACTCCGGCGCGCGGATGGAAAAGCTGGCCTGGTTGCCGGTCGGACTGGCATCCATTTATGGCGGCTACTTCGGCGCAGGCCTGAGCGTGATCGTCCTGTCCGCGCTCGGGCTGACGCTCGAGGATACCCTGACGCGTCTCAACGCGCTCAAGCAGGCTGTGGCCTTCAGCGTCAACGTGGCGGCGGCGATCTTCTTCCTGTTTTCAGGGCAGGTGGTCTGGTCTGCCGCGCTCGTCATGGCGGTCGGAGCATTGATCGGCGGGACTCTGGGCGGAAGACTGGCAGGGCGCATCAAGCCCTCCACACTGCGCTGGACGGTCGTAACAATCGGCGTGCTGATTTCCATCATCTATTTTGTGCGGGGATAGATCTGCCACAGTGATCATTCCGCACCCGACATCTCCTCGGGCGCGGACCGTTTCATCTTCTCCTCTCCTCTGAAGTAACTTTCCGCCGTCCTGTTACGTCATGCTTGTGCAGTCCCTATGCCCTGCATACGGACTGTCTTTATGCATGTTTTGAGGCTCTTCAGAGCGGCAAAGGTTTGATTAAGGTCTTATCAGGGAACATTAATTAAGCATGCTATAATTTTTCATTGCTGCACTCAATCCATTCTCTTCAGGGGTGTCTATCTTCAGCCCACACCGCATCCCATTTCCCCCAAGCTGACCTGCCCTTACAATTTATTTAAAGCCGCTGCTGCCGAGTATCGGATTGTGCCAACTTTATAGGTCGTGGTAATCGGAGGATAAGATGAACGTTCGCAGTAAACGGTCCAAACCTGTGGGGGCGCGCCAGGCAAAAACCGCCCTTCGTCTCGTATTTATTTCTTTTTTGATCCTTACAATTTCGCCTCTGGCAGCTTGCACTCCGCCTGCCATTGCCGATTCCGCAATTCCCAGGACGGGACAGGAACCCACCACCCTGCCGGAGCTGAAAGCTGTCGCTACCTCGCTGACCTTCATTGCGGAGGCGGATGCGCAGGTAAATGAATCCGATCTGGAGGCCAACTTCGGCGATTCCACGTTTCTGCAGGTGGACGGCGCGACGGATCCCGGCGTGGAAAGCTTTATCCGCTTCACCGTCAGCGGAATATCAGACACGGTCCAAAACGTTCGATTGCGGGTCTATGACACAACCAACGACTCGGACAACGGCCCGGCCGTCTATGCGACCGAACCGACCTGGAACGAGAGCCGGATCACCTGGAGCTCCCGTCCCGCGCGTGTGAGCGGGGAGCTTGATAACAAGGACGCGATCGCTACGAATACCTGGGTGGAATATGATGTCACTTCGATCGTCACCGGCGACGGAACCTTTAGTTTTGTGCTGGCCGCAGACAGCAAGAACGCGACCACGTTTTCATCCCGTCAGGGCAGCGAGCCGCCTCAACTGGTGGTGACCCTTGCCGACGGTCCCACGCCGACCTCTGCACCCCCCGCAACTGCGACGGTATCTCCACCCCCCACCAGCACGCATGGACCGCCAGGTACATCCCGGACTTTCATCGCGGAGGCAGATGCACGCGTGGAAGAGGCCAAGCCGGACAAAAATTTTGGAAACGCGACGACCCTGCAGGCGGATAACGAGAGCGATCCCGATGTCGAAAGCTTCATCCGCTTCACAGTCACAGGTGTGTCCGGAACGGTCCAGGGCGCATACCTGCGTCTGTATACCACCAGCAACGGCTCCAAAAATAGTCCGGCAGTCTACTCGACCGACCCGTCCTGGGCAGAAGCGGAGATCACCTGGAACACGCGTCCCACGCGCACGAGCGACGTAATTGACAATAAAGACCTGGTGGACACCGACAATTGGGTGGAATATGATGTCACTTCCTTGGTGACGGGCGACGGAACCTTTAGTTTTGTGCTGGCCGCAGACAGCAGCGACGCCATCACTTTTTCGTCGCGCCAGGGAAATAACGCGCCGCAGCTGGTGATCCTGTTGAATGGCGCTCTCGCCAGCCCAACGCCGCTGACGGGCGATCCGGTCCTGGTCGGGGCCGGCGACATCTCCATTTGCGATAACGATAACGATGAGCTGACGGCCCAACTGCTCGATGCCATCCCCGGCACTGTGTTCACCACAGGGGACAACGCCTATTCGGACGGCACATTTGAACAGTTCACAGAATGCTATGACCCCACCTGGGGGCGGCACAAGGACCGCACCAATCCCGTCCCCGGCAACCATGATTACCACACCTCCGGCGCGTCGGGTTACTTTCAATACTTCGATAACATTCCCTCCTACTACGCCTATGACCTCGGAACATGGCGCATCTACGCCCTGAACTCCGAGATCGATGTCTCGGCCGGAAGCCTGCAGGCCACCTGGCTTCAGCTCGACCTGGCTGCAAACCCGCGCCAATGCGTCCTGGCCTACTGGCACCGCCCGCGCTGGGCGTCCGGCGATCACCACGGCAGCAACCCGGACCTGCAGACGCTCTGGCAGATCCTGTACGAGTCCGGCGCGGAGCTGGTGCTCAATGGACATGAGCACAACTACGAACGTTTCGCCCCCATGAACGCCGCCGGGGCAGCCGATCCGCTGGGCCTGCGCGAGTTCGTGGTCGGTACGGGCGGCCGCAATTTATACGAAATCGGTGACGTTTTACCGGTCAGCGAAGCTCACGATTCGGCCACCTATGGCGTCCTGAAACTGACCCTGCGTGCGGCAGGCTACGACTGGCAATTTGTCCCGGTGGCAGGTTCGACCTTCACGGATGGCGGCAGCCGCGATTGTCATTAGCCGGTCGCGGCAAACTTGCATAGACCGACTGCAATGCCAGGTTCAGGCCTGGCATTGTTCATTTCCCTTGCTTGCGCAATCAAAATGCTGCGATATAATCCCCCTCCGTACTCATCCAAACGGAGGCTTTCTTGCGCAAACTGTTCCTGATTGTTCCTGTCATGGTTTTATTGGCCTTATCGCTGACTGCATGCGGCTCGAATGCCGATGCACCTGCAAAAGCCGTGGAAGATTATCTGACTGCCCTCGTCGCAAAGGATGCCAATCGGCTGTCCACGCTCTCCTGCGGGGAGTGGGAAGACAATGCATTGCTCGAGCTCGATTCATTTCAGGCCGTCAGCGCGCGGCTCGAGGGGCTGGCCTGCGAACAAACAGGGACGGATGGCGATACGGCTCTTGTCCTTTGCACGGGAAATATCGTCGCCACGTATAACAATGAAGACCAGGATCTCGATCTTTCTGTCCGGACCTATCAGGTCGTACAGACAGGCGGCGAATGGCTGGTCTGCGGGGTCCGCTAGCCATATTATCTGTTTTTACAACTGACATTCATCAAGGCTATTCATGGGACTTCTCCAAGTCGGCGCTTCCATCCTGACCTCGTTGCTGATCGGCGTACTGACGCGCTTCGCGCGGCCCGCGCGGATCCACCTCCTGCTCGCGTTCAGCATCCTGGCGCTGTACTGGTTTCAGCCTCTCGTTCCCCTGCGCTCCTTTGACTTCTGGCTGCCCTCCCTCACCCTGGCGCTGGTAGTCCTGACCTGGTTCATCGTGTCCGGAGGCGGGGAGTGGCGCGCCCGTCAGAATTTGATCGCCCTGGTCATCCTGGTGGGTCTGCCGGCGCTGATCGATCTTTCGCGCTATTTCCTGCCGGACCCCATCTTCAGCGCGGCACCGCCGCCGCGCTTCACCATCTTTCTTTTCCTGACCGTCGCTCTGGCCGTCGGGATCGCAATCGCCGGCCGGCTGTCACGTCGCCTGGCGGGGATCCTTGCCGGCGGGCTGATCGTTTTTCTGATCCTCATTCTGGTCGTCCTCAAAACCCCGGCGCTCTCCCTGCAGGCCAGCATCTTCCTGGGGACACTTACGAACCGCTCCGCGGAAAACGCGGCCTCCACAGACCTGCGCTGGCTGGGCTTCTCCTATATTGCCTTCCGTCTCATCCACGTCCTGCGGGACAGACAGACGGGCCGCCTGCCCGAACTTTCCCTGCCGGAATTTGCCGCCTACGTCGTTTTCTTTCCCTCGCTGGCCGCGGGTCCCATCGACCGGGCCGAACGGTTCGCGGGCGATCTCCGCCAGGATTTCGTCCTCACCCAGGATGAAACCCTCGTTGGCGGCCAGCGCATCTTCGTTGGATTGTTCAAGAAATTCGTGGTCGCGGATACCCTGGCTTTGATCGCCTTGAACGATACCCTCGCAGCCCAGGTCCGCACGCCCGGCTGGATGTGGATCGTCGTCTACGCCTACGCGTTTCAAATCTACTTCGACTTCAGCGGCTACACCGACATTGCCATCGGCATGGCCCGCCTGGTCGGGATCAAACTGCCCGAAAACTTCGCCACGCCCTATCTGAAGCCCAACATCACACAATTCTGGAACAGCTGGCATATGACGCTGACCCAGTGGATCCGCAACTATTTCTTCAACCCGCTCAACCGCTGGATGCGCGGCTTCAAAAAGGTTCCTGTCTGGGCAATGATCCTGGTCGGACAGTTGGCGACGATGCTGGTGATCGGTTTGTGGCACGGCATTACCCTCAACTTTATCCTTTGGGGACTCTGGCACGGACTGGGTCTCTTCCTCCACAACCGCTGGAATGACTTCGTCCGCAGGCGTTATCCAAACCTGCAGCAGAACGCTCGTCTGCAATCCGCGCTGCAGATCGGCGGCGCGCTGCTGACTTTTCATTTTGTGGCCCTGGGCTGGGTCTTCTTCGCGCTGAGTGAACCGGCGCGCGCCTGGCAGGTGTTCCTGAAACTATTCGGCCTGCTCCAGCTGCCATGAGCACTTCGGTTATGGACCCCAACAAAGCCCGTCTCCGCCTC
>JBAVVF010000223.1:0-4503 GCA_049697155.1 Anaerolineales bacterium | reverse complement strand
GAGTATAGGTGGATGTGGTAATGGCCATTTGTGTCGGGGTGACTGTCGCTGTTACTGCAGGTACGCAGGAAGTGAGAAGAAAAGCAAAGAGCAAAACTAGATTTAGATGTTTCATTTTGTTTTCCTTTTTGTTGCCAGAGTTCAGACTTTCAATCCTTGCACATCTTCCAGCGCAGGCAGGGTCAGACCTCCGATTTCTGCAAGAACTCGGAGGTCTCTCGCAAGACCCATCATATTGCAAGCGCCTCCTCCAGCACCGATCGCGCCCAGGCAGTGACATCCTCACAATACACCTCGGCATTCTCCGCGCGGACATCCAGAATCGTCTTGTTCCAGGTCGTCTTGTTGATCACGGGTACACCGGTTTTCGATTTGATCTTGAACTTGCGCTTACCACTGTCAACGACATCCTTGTTTTGTTTTCTGATGTAAGCTGGTGGTTTGTTTTCCACAAGAAATTCTTTCAAGAGATTGCGCTCGAAGAGCCAGCCTTCCGGCGTCATTTTGCTGGAGTGCTGGACCATGTACGCTGCCACGGTCAGGTGATGGACCGCGCCGTAGCCTGGGTCTGTAAATTCCAGCACGAGAAATTCGTCGAAGCGTGTCTGGCACAAACTGTCGGGCGCGCCGCATTCGGGACAGTTCACAGCAAGGCCTTATCGAAGAACCCGACCACACGTTGAATGTAGACGCCCGAGTTTTGCAGGATCGCCGAACCGTGTTCCGCCTCCGGCAGTTCCCACAACTCTTTGGGTTCATGGGCAGCCTGGAAGAAGATGCGATTGAAGTAGATATCCTCTGCGCCGCCGGCAATCAGAAGGATCGGTCGTGGCGCGATCTTCCCGATCGTTTCGATCACGCCCGTCTGCCGGCCTGCGATCATGAACTCATAGATGCGGTGGTACAGCCAGTCGAATGGATAGCGGATCCAGCGTCGCAGAGATGCCGGTTGGCCGTGGTCGTTCAGGGTCGCGGGGCCCAGTCCTTCTAGGGCCAGGGCCCGGATGCAGTCCGTCTTCAGCGCGCCACAGAGCGCGGCCCGGGCGCCCAGGGAAATTCCCAGCGCCCCGATCTTCTGCCCGTTGACGTCCAGACGGTGGAGCAGATAGTCCACCGCGCCGGCCACATCGTCGGCTTCGCGCAGACCGTACGTGGATGTGTCGCCGTCACTGCTGCCGTGGGCCCGCAGGTCGATCATAAAGACACCATAGCCTGCCTTGGCCAGGAACTCTGCATACAGCAGCATTCGGTTGCCGGCGCTGTTGAGCGGGTGCAGCAGGAGGATGGTGGCCTGGTTCCGGCTGCGCACGAATCGCCCGAACAAGGTCAGCCCATCCCGAGATTTGAAGGTGATCTCCTGAAAATTCAGATGGGTTTCCGGCATGAAGCCGAGCCAGCGAAAGGGGTGCGCAAAAATAAACGCCTTGCGGAGTGGATTGCGCACGGCCCATAAGGCCAGGACCGCGATCCAGTAGACCGGATGCCTCAATGCATAGGCTGCCGCGGCCAGCATCAGAACGATCAGCAGCCAGAACAACATGGAATCGCGACGGTAGCGCCAGCTCTTCTTGTACATGTTATGCCTTTGCACCCTTGTGAATGGATGGGGTCCCTTCGTTCCACAGCACCTTTTGCGTGATGCCGCTGATCTTCCAATCGGACTCGTGTTTCGTCAGCTGGAACTCATAGACACAGTGTGACGTAAACTGTTCGGACTCCGACTTGCGCCAGACGATCATCGAGGCCCGGCAGGCGGCGCGGCTTGCATCTGTGAAGTCGATTTCGTAGTTGCCGACCAGGTGATGTAATTTTAGATGCTCAAGTGCCTCGCGCCGCGCCGCCACGTAATCCCGCGCCGTGACGGTCTCCGGAGGTGTGCCGCGCAGATCGCCGTAATCCGTATAGAGCGATTCTGTCAGGCAGGCTTCGAGTCCGCTCCAGTCTTTGAGGTCGAAGCTGTTGCTGAAGCGGGCGATCACTTCCTGAATTTTCAGTCTCTCCTCAACATTCATGGCACATCCTATCTGACGTCGGCCGGCAGGGTCGCGCGGCCCGCCTTCGTCATTCTACCTTCAGCGATCATTTTCCGGGCCCGATCCTTGTTGGTGTTCGTCCAGTTCGAATTTGGGCGGCGCGGGGAAAAGCGAATGGCGTAGCGCTCCAGGTCCAGGCCTTTTTCGAAGCCATCGATCCAGCCGAAGCAGATGGCTTCCTCCACCGCCTCCACGTAATCGAGGGATGGTTTCCGCGTGGCTTTCTTATACTTGATCAGCCAGATCTCTTTCCTGGTCTGGTGGTTGCTGTTCAGCCACTTGCGAAATTCGTCGCGGTCTGTTACGTACAGTGTTTCGCCGATTTCCATGGTTCCATGCCTCGGTGGTCGAGTAGGGCAGACGCATTGAGCCTGCTCGTATCGAGACCACCATATAAGCAAACTTGCTTTAGCTACTGGTTGGTTTCCACACCTGCACTGCGCGCAGACGCAAGTGTATGCCCCGAAGAGCACGGGGCTACTCAACCAACCGGGTGCAACAAAAAACCTCTCGCAATGAGAGGCGACGCGCAGGCGCAGGTCAGCTCTCATCTCCCGGACACATACTAGGTCCGCCGAAATTGGCACCATCTTCACTGAACACTGATTACTGATCACTGAATGGTTGCCGAAGCGTCACAGGGTCGGTCCCTCAGCTTCTCTGGATGAGTAAATCCGTAAATTGTTCAGGTTTTATATCATGATGGGGGAGGGATGTCAAATAAAAATTCGCTTGACATCCACCTGCTTTCACCTTAGACTCACTATTAAGGAAAAACTTAATTGTCATGCACAAAGTCCAACCCCTGCAATCCTTCGACGCGATCAAGGTTCTGGCCGACGCCCGCCGCCTGGACATCCTGCGCCTGCTGATGGCCGCGCCGGCCACACTGACGCAGCTCGCGCGGACGCTGAAGCGCTCTCCGGCCTGGATCCGCCACCACATCCTGGCCCTTGAATCGGCGGACCTCGTCGAGGCGGGCGAAGTCCGCAAGACGGGAAAGGTGACCGAGAAATTCTACCGGGCCAAAGCAGACGCGCTCCTTTTGCAGGAGATCATCCTTCCCAGGACGGCCAGGCCCGCCGTGATCTTTTCGGGCAGCCATGACCTGGCCCTGGAAGGGATCGCGGAACATCTGCAAAAGCATGTCACCCTGTTGAGCCTGCCGGTCGGCTCGCTGGATGGACTTGTGAATCTCCGCCAGGGACTCTGTCAGCTGGCGGGCTCGCATCTTCTGGATGTAACCGGTGAATACAACACGCCTTTCGTGCGTCATCTCTTCCCGGACCGGGACGTGGAAATCGTCACGCTGGCCTACCGCACGCAGGGATTGATGCTCGCCAGCGGCAATCCTTCCGGAATTGCAGAGACCTCCCAGATTGCACGGCCGGACATCCGCTTTGTCAATCGCAATCCGGGCTCGGGGACGCGGCTTTGGTTTGATGCAGAACTGCACAAACTTGGTATTCCAGCGCAAAGGGTCAATGGCTACGACAGGGTTGTCAGAACGCATAGTGAAGCTGCCAGTCTGATCGAATCGGGCCAGGCCGATGTGGCCATCGGTTTGCAGGCCGCGGCGCACCAACACAATCTTGATTTCATCCCATTGTTCGAAGAGCGCTACGATCTTGTCCTGCCGCGGGAGAATGAAAAAGTCCTCATGCCTCTCCTCGACTATTTGCAGACATCGACATTCCGCACCGAACTCAGCGCGCTGACGGGCTACAACACGACCCACAGCGGCGAGCAAATCCCACTCTAGGAGAAATAAATGAAATCCAGGTTTTCTTTGCTGTTTAGTTTGTTGATCATTTCCGCATTCGTGCTGGGCGCCTGTGCACCTGCCGCACCGTCCAACCCGAATATCATCCTGGCGACGACCACCTCCACCCAGGATTCCGGTCTGCTCGATGTCCTCGTCCCGATCTTCCAGGAAAAGACCGGGTACGTGGTTCAGACGGTGGCAGTAGGCTCCGGTGCAGCGCTCAAGATGGGTGAGGAAGGCAATGCCGATGTTCTACTCGTCCACGCGCCTGCGGCTGAAAAAACGCTCATGGAGGCCGGTTGGGGCAAGGACCGTTTCCTGGTCATGCATAACGACTTCGTCATCGTCGGCCCCGCGGATGACCCGGCCGGGATCAAGGCACTGGCCGCCACCGTGGAAGCCTTCAAGGCGATTGCGGCTAGCGGCGCAGAGTTCATCACCCGCGGTGATGACTCCGGCACCCACAAGATGGAACTCAGCCTGTGGGGCAAAACAGAGGTCGACCCCAGTGGACAGGCCTGGTACGTTGACTCCGGGCAGGGCATGGGCGCCACATTGACGATCGCCTCTGAAAAGCAGGCCTACACCCTGACCGATCGCGCCACCTACCTGGCCAACAAGGATAACCACGAACTGGAGATCCTCTTCGAGGGTGATGCAGCATTGTTGAACGTCTATCACGTCATCACGGTTAACCCTGACAAG
>JBAVVF010000222.1:0-4824 GCA_049697155.1 Anaerolineales bacterium | reverse complement strand
TTGCGAGCCCAGATCAGCAAGGATGCATATTTGCAGTCGTATGATGTCTATTTTGGAACCGCGCCGGACGGCGGATTAGAAATTATCGTAGGGGATCAGCACTATACCGACATCAAGCAAATCCCGGATGAACGGCTGCGGGCCGCGATCCAGCAGGCAGTGGCAACGTACAACCAGCGTTCCGCCAAATAGCCGATAAAATCATGTAAAAAGGCGTCCGGATGGACGCCTTTACTTTTCTACTCATACCTGCGGCAGGCCGCGCCGCAGAATGTTATACATCGGAATGGCCTTGACAGCTCCTTCGACCACACAGGTGGAAGGATTATCCACCAGGTAGGCGGGAATTCCAAGGGATTTGGTGAGCAGCTTATCGACGCCGCGCAGCAGAGCGCCGGTCCCGCACAAAGCGACGCCGCGATCGATGATATCGGCCACCAGCTCAGGCGGCGTCTTCTCCAGGACACGGCGGCCCGTCTCCACGACCGCCTTCAGCGGATCCTGCAGGGCTTCGACGATCTCGCCAGTCGTCAGTGTGACCGGGCGCGGCAGGCCGGTGACCTGATCCTGGCCCTGCACTTCCATGCTGTTTTCCGTATCCTGCGGAACCGCGGCTCCGATCCGGACCTTAAGATGTTCGGCGGTCACCTGACCGATCACAATCCCATACTTCCGGCGAACATAATTGATGATGGCTTCATCCAGGTCGATGCCGCCAGCCCGCAGTGTCTCGGCGGAGACAATCCCATACATGGCCATTACGGCCGCTTCCGTGCATCCGCCGCCCAGACAGATGACCATGTTCCCGGAAGGCGAATTGATCGGGAGGTCCACGCCCAGGGCCGCGGCCAGGGGCTGCTGGATCAAATAGGCTTCGCGGCTTCCCGCCTCCAGCACAGCCTCATAGACGGCGCGCCGTTCGACGCTGGTCACGCCATAGGGGACCGAGATCATGACCCGCGGCCGGAAGATGCGCATCGAGCCGCTGACGCGCTGCAGCAGATAGGAAAGCAGGGTCTCGGTGATTTCATAATCTGCGATCACCCCGTTCTTGAGCGGGCGCGCCACCTCGATGCTTTCCGGGACACGCCCGTACATGTCGAGGGCTTCCCGGCCCACTGCCACCATTTTTTGATCGTCAACTTCGATGGCTACAATGGTCGGCTCTTCCAAAAGCACCTGCGTGCTATCAGCGAGACGAGTAAACATGGTGCCCAGGTCGATGCCCAGGTCTTTCGAGAACATTGCCACAGTGCCTACAATTCTGAGAAGGAATTTCTCTTTATGGAAAACCGCAATCAGCTACATGGAAGCATCCTGATCACTGAACCCACCTTTAATTCTGCCATACCGTCGAACCACATCCAGACGTAAATTGGATCGCCGCAGGGCGGCCTCCATCGTCAAATACGCGTCATGATCTTCGGGGCTGAGCTTGGCCAGCGCATCTTCGGCGCGCTTTTTGGCAGCCTGGGCGCGGGTGACATCGATCTCTTGCACGTTCTCGGCTGCGTCCGCCAGGATCGTCACAATATCGGGCTGGACCTCCGCCATGCCTCCTGCAACCGTAAACAACTCCTCCTTGCCGTCGCGGCGGATTTTGATTACGCCATACTTGAGGATGGTCAGCACGGGGGCATGATGAGGCAGAATGCCCATTTCGCCCGCGGCTCCCGGCAGAACGACGATGTCCACATCGCCCTGGAAGACAGTCCGGTCCTGAGAAACGATTTCACAACGAATAGTCATAAAGGTTCTCCGGTATCATGTGTCAGGTTTCAGGTGTGCCTGATACCTGACACCACTACACCTGACACCTTTCCTACGCACCCTTCGCGATCCGATCCGCCCTTTCGCGGACATCCTCAATTGTACCCGCCATCATGAAGGCCTGCTCGGGCAGATCATCACATTTTCCATCGAGGATCTCGCGGAAGCCGCGGACGGTCTCCTTGAGCGGGACATAGCGGCCTTCGATGCCGGTGAAGCGTTCCGCCACGAAGAACGGCTGGGAGAAGAAACGCTCGATCTTGCGGGCCCGCGCCACCACAAGCTTGTCATCCTCGCTCAGCTCATCGATGCCGAGGATGGCGATGATGTCCTGCAGATCCTTGTAGCGCTGCAGCACACGCTGGACTTCGCGGGCCGTCTGGTAGTGTTCTTCACCCACAATGTTGGGATCGAGAATTCGGGAGGTGGAACCGAGCGGATCCACGGCCGGGTAGATACCTTTTTCCACGATGGAACGCTCGAGGGCGATGGTCGCGTCGAGGTGGGTGAACGTCGCCACCGGCGCAGGATCGGAATAGTCATCCGCCGGGACATAGACGGCCTGCATGGACGTAATCGAGCCGGTCCGCGTCGAGGTGATGCGTTCCTGCAGCTCACCCATTTCGGTCGCCAGGGTCGGCTGGTAGCCTACGGCGGAGGGCATACGCCCAAGCAGCGCGGACACTTCCGAGCCGGACATCGAAAAACGGAAGATATTATCGATAAAGAGCAGCACATCCCGACCCTGGTCGCGGAAATACTCCGCCATGGAAAGGGCTGTCAGCGCCACGCGCAGACGCACACCGGACGGCTCATTCATCTGGCCGTAAACCATGACTGTATCCTTCATGACGCCCGATTCGAGCATTTCACGATAAAGCTGGGTGCCTTCGCGGGTTCGTTCGCCCACGCCTGCGAACACCGAGTTCCCTTCGTGCTCTGTCGCCACCGAACGGATCAGCTCCATGATGATGACGGTCTTGCCTGTCCCTGCACCGCCAAAGATGCCTGTCTTGCCGCCTTTGGTGAAGGGCGCGATCAGGTCCACGACCTTGATGCCGGTTTCGAACACATCCACCCGGGTGGACTGCTCAGAGAACAAAGGCGCCGGGCGATGGATTGGATAATGCGTGGCAGCGTCAACCTTGCCTTTGCCATCCACCGGTTTTCCAAGCACATTGAAGATGCGCCCGAGCGTGGATTCACCGACCGGAACCATGATCGGCGCGCCGGTCGCTGCAGCAGGCATCCCGCGCTGCAGACCGTCGGTCGCATCCATGGCTACCGTACGGACCCAGTTATCTCCAATATGGTTTTGCACTTCCAGAACCATCGGATCTTTCCCGGGACGTTCGACCTCGATCGCTTCAAAGAGATCGGGAATGTCGCCCTCAGGAAATTCGACATCCACCACACCACCTAAAATTTGTACAACCCGGCCGGTTGCCTTTGCCATGACTTTTCCTCCAGTTATTTCGCGGCTTGCGCTTCCGCGCCGCCCACAATATCCAAAATATCGTTCGTGATACCCTGCTGGCGAACCTTGTTATAGGCCATCTGCAGCGCCGTTACAAGTTCCCTGGCGTTATCCGTCGCGTTGCGCATGGCGATCATGCGCGCGGCATGTTCGCTGGCCTGTGATTCCAGCACCGCCTGAAAGACCTGCAAGGCGGTAAAGCGTGGGATCATCTCATCCAGGATTTCATTCTGGTCAGGTTCAAATTCATATGCCGCGGCAGGTCCGGTATGCTCTGGAGCATAATCCTTGACACGCCCTTCCCCGCTCCCGATTTCCAGCGGAAGGAGCTTTTTCACTCTGGTCACCTGGCGGGCCATACTGACAAACTCCGTATAGACCAGAAAGACTTCATCCGCTTCACCCTGGATGAAGTCGTCGACGACCAGCCTGCCGATGGCCGAGAGCGCGCTGAACTTCGGCGCCGCTGGCAGATTGCTAAAATCTGCCAGCACGGACTTTCGCATGCGCAGAAGCAGGTCGCGCCCCTTGCGGCCCACTGTAATGTATTTGACAGGGAGCTGATACTTGTCAAAGCGCTGCAAAACGTAGCGAATGACGTTTGTATTGTACGCGCCGGCCAGACCGCGGTCGGCCGTCATGACGATCACGACCGCGTTCTGCGGGTTGGCCCGGGCCGTCAATAACGGATGCAGGTTGACCGTGCCGGGTTGATTTGTGATGTGAGTCAGCACCTGCCAGGCTTTGGTCGCGTACGACCGGGTGGCCGTCAGCGCCTGGATCGCTTTGCGGACCTTTGCCGCGCTGACCGCCTCCAGGGCCCGCGTCACCTGGGAGATGTTTTTGACACTTTTGATGCGCAGCCGCATCTCACGTGCAGATGCCATTGCTTATACCGCCTGCCAGGAATGCCGGAAGGCGTCCAGGGCTTTCACCATGCCTGCCCGGTTACCATCCGTGATCATTTTCTTTTCGGCAATATCCCGGCCAATTTCAGGATAGGAAGATTCCATGAACTTGAGCAGATCGGTCTGCCATTGTGGCATGTTTGCCAGAGGGACCTGATCGGCATAGCCGTTCGTGCCTGCAAACAGGATAATCACCTGATCCGAAAGGGACATTGGGGAATACTGCGGC
This sequence comes from Anaerolineales bacterium, assembly GCA_049697155.1. GTDB lineage: Bacteria > Chloroflexota > Anaerolineae > Anaerolineales > Villigracilaceae > Defluviilinea. The sequence continues at coordinate 440 of JBAVVF010000222.1, read as the reverse complement.
TGTTTGAGGATCTCCTGCATGCGCTGACCGCGGCCGAGCTGCTGCTGGGTGGCCTTGTCGAGGTCCGAGGCCATGAGCGCAAAGGCGGCCAGCTCGCGATAGGAAGCCATGTCGAGGCGCAGGCGGCCGGCCACCTGCTTCATGGCTTTGGTCTGGGCATCCCCACCCACCCGCGAGACCGAGATACCCACGTTCACTGCCGGACGGATGCCGGCATTGAACAAGTTGGTTTCGAGGTAAATCTGGCCGTCCGTAATGGAAATCACATTCGTGGGAACGTACGCGGAAACGTCGCCAAGCAGTGTTTCGATAATTGGCAGGGCCGTCAGCGAACCGCCCGTGCCCTGCACCTTGACGATCTTGTGATCATCGGGATTGCTCATCTGCTTGAGAGCTTCTACCGCTTCGTCTTTGCCGATCGGGCCGCCATAGACCTGTCC
>JBAVVF010000221.1:0-4675 GCA_049697155.1 Anaerolineales bacterium | reverse complement strand
ACCGAAGCAACCCCGCATATCGTAAAACGGGAAGTTCTTTTAGGGATGCGAGGTGCCCTTTATATATCGAGAGGTTTACGCATACGGAAAATATGATATAAATTCTCCCGTTCCCCCGGGGACTTGTGGTAAAAACCGGAAGTTATTTCTCTGCAAAGGAGCATTCATGAAAACCTGGAAGTATCTTTTTGGCCCGATGCGACCGCCCTTTTTGGTCCTGGGGCCTGCCTGCGTGCTGGTCGGACTTGGCTCGGCTTATCTGGAGACCGGTCAGATCAACTGGCTTTATTTCGTCCTGACTTTGATCGCCGGGGTCTCTGCCCACATCAGCGTCAATGCGTTCAATGAATACTTTGACTACAAAACGGAGGTGGATGCCCACACGAAGCGCACACCTTTCAGCGGCGGCAGCGGCACCCTGCAGGCTCACCCCGAGCTGGCGAAAAGCACGCTCGTCATGGCCTGGGTCACACTCGCCATTCCCGCATTCATCGGTCTGTACTTCATGTCCCTGTGGGGTTGGAAAGCACTTCCGATCGGCATCGCAGGTTTAGCTTTGCTTTATGCCTATACCGTCTGGATGGTGTACCAGCCTGTCCTGTGCCTGATCGCCCCGGGACTGGGCTTCGGCCCGCTGATGGTCCTCAGCACGCACTTCGCCCTGACCGGAAGCTTTTCGTGGCCCGCCCTGATCGCTTCGCTCGTACCGTTCTTCCTGGTCAGCAACCTTCTTTTGCTGAATCAGTTCCCCGACGTGGAAGCCGACCGTTCCGCCGGCCGCCGTCATTACCCAATCCTGCTGGGACGCACGACCAGCGCGTACATCTACATCGCCTTCCTGATCGCGGCATACATGGTTGTGGTCGTGGGTGTGTTCTTCCGGCTCCTCCCGCCCTTCAGCCTGCTGGCCCTGCTGACGGTGGTCTTCGCCGTTCAGATCGTCCGGAACGTGCTGTCCAATTCCGAGAATGTGCCCGCGCTTCTTCCCGCCATGGGGCAGAACGTGATCGTCAACCTGCTCACGCCGGTCTTACTCGCCATTGGGCTGTTCATTGGCTAGAAAATAATCTTTTCTACAAAATAAAAGACACTGTCTCAAAAAAGACAGTGTCTTTTATTTTGAAAGCAAACTCTTAATTCATCACTTACGGTTCCACACTGACCACGCCTCCGAGCGCGTTCATTTTCAACGTCCAGGTGCTGCCAACGCTGAACTGCTGGAACTCGGAGACGGTATCCGGCGAATAGGTTTCCTGTTCGCCGTTCTCCAGCGAGAAGGTCACCGTCAGCTCTTCAGATTTGTTTCCCAGGCGCTGTCCGTTGGCAATATTCGGACTTTCATATACCGGCCGCAGGTTATCTCCGTCCAGGGTGTAGGTCTGGATGGTCGTCCACTCATCGACCGTGTAGGAACAATACCGCTCTGTTTCATCGTGACATTCCTCGACGACTTCCGAATAGCCGTTGCCCTTGTCGATGGTCCTCTGTTCGCAGACCTCCCGGCTTTCATCGTGGCACGAAACGTTATAGGCTTCCGACGGGGGATTGCCGCGTTCGTTCGAATAGTCCACCGCCCGGATCTCCTGCACCGGGACGGAGGTCTGCCAGCGGACATCCACGACCGTCGCTTCGACCGATTTGGATGGCAGAAACAGGCCGACGATCACGATACAGCAGATGACAACCGCCGCCAGGATGCCGCCGATCAACAGCCAGTTCGTCTTTTTCGGCGCGGCCGGTGCACCAGGGTTCAGTCCCGCGTTCGCCTGGGCAGCCATGACCGGCGCGGCGATCTTCGGCAAAGGCGATCCGCAGTTCGAGCAGACCGCGTTGCTGGCCGGGTTTTCGGTCCCGCAGTTATCGCATTTGATGACTTTCGGCTGGGCGGCCGGGGCCTTCATCACCTGTCCGGCCTGGCGGGCCTTGCCCTCTTTCAGATTCCCGCCGCACTGCGAGCAGGTCTCCGCGGTGGCGGGGTTGCGCGTCCCGCAGAAGCCGCAGTGGATGTCCGCGCCGGACTGCGCTGCTTTAATGGAGGTTTCGTCTTTCACCAATTTTTGTTCGGAGGGAAGCTCGAACTGGACATTCTCCGGCTGCGGCGCGCCGCAGTTCTCACAGGCTTTCACGCCGCCCTTGTTGCGCGTACTGCAATTCGGACAGGTCCATTCGTTTTGAACGTAACCGAGGGTTCGTCTGCGTGCCATGCTGTCTGCTCCTTTATGCTAATGAGCAATTATAAAAGAGTCCTGCCGAAAATTCATTCAGGTCACATATTTGTAATTCTAGAACCCATGCCACCGGCAAACTTCCTCGAGGCGTGCAGCGCAATCCGGTTCTTCGTGCGGACTTGGATCGCTCGCGGCGCTCTCTCCTCGGCCGGTCGCGGCGGCCAGGGTTGCTTCAGCACCGTTGGCGACGTTCAGCGGGTCGTAGCCGCCCTCGAGGACAAAGACGATTTTTCCGGCGCAATATTCTTCCGCCAGCACCATGACTTTCCGGGCCAGCATCAGGTATCCGGCCGTGGATAATCCCAGCGTCGTCAGGGGATCGCTCCAGTGGGCGTCGAACCCGACCGAGACCAGGATCATCTGCGGCTTGAACGAGGCGACGAAGGGACGGAAGATTCTCTCTGCAACCTGCTCGTAGACCTTGTCCCCGGCATAGGCCGGCAGTGGGACGTTTACGATGCGCTTCTTCGCCTGAGGCGCATCCTCGATGCGGCCGGTGCCGGGATAGATGCCCCACTGGTGGGTCGATAAAAATGCAACCCGTTCATCGTCCAGGAATGCGGCCTGGGTCCCGTTCCCGTGATGGGCGTCGTAATCGATGATCGCGACGCGTTCCATTCCATTGGCGAGGGCATCCCGCGCCGCGATCGCCACGTTGTTGAAGATGCAAAACCCCATGGCGCGGCCGGGTTCGGCGTGATGTCCCGGCGGGCGGACCAGCGCAAACGCGTTCCTGGCTTCTCCGTTCAGCACTGCCCGGGCGCAGGTCATGACTCCGCCGGCCGCCAGCCGAGCGTCGTCGAAGGAGGAGCGGGTCACGTAGGTCGGCGCGTAATCGATGATGCCGGGCGCCTGCTCACGACAGACCTGTTCGATTCCGGCGATCAATTTCGGGTCATGCACATAAGCGATCTCTTCCGGCGTGGCGGACTTGGCCTCGACCCTTTCTGCCCCAAACGATTTGAGGCGCGCTTCCAGCACCTCGAAGCGGGCCGGCCGTTCGGGATGATCGGGATAAATATGATTGGGTGAAGAGACAAAAGTATAGATGGACTTCATATTCGAATTATATACCCCATGTTTCGCGCTTAACCGGAGAGGCAGGGTGGTGACAAGAAACCGCCGCCTCGTCAGCATGGGGGGGACATGCAAACCGCAGGCGGCGGAGAGACACCTAGTACCAATAAAGGGAGGGCAGGTGTCACGAATTTACTATACCGCTGAACGAGGGCTGGGACATTAAAAAAGCATTAGAAATCCTACCTGATTTGTCGTATATTATCCCCCAAATTTCTTATTATGCCCTCGCTCCTCAAATAACTTCAACCAGTCGTCGATTTCCTGCGGGCTGAGCCTTCGTTCCTGGTCGGGTTTTGGAGCAGAGCCCCGAGCCTGTTTCAGCATTCCCGCGAAGGCATCGGATGAGACGATCTCCGCCAGGGCGGCCCGTGCTTCCGCCTGAACCTGCCGGTCCGACGAAACGACGGCCCAATTGCGGGCACTTCTTCCGAGGGCCTTTAATCGCCTGCGAATGGCGTCATCGGCGGTGGATCCCAGCCGCACAAAGTGCGCGGTCACGGGGCCGAACTTCCGGGTCCGGGCCTGCGCCGGCGGCGCGCCATCGAAAAAGACCTCGACCTGTTTGCGCTCCAGTCTGCAAAACTCCTGCAGGATGGCGATCAATTCCAGCTCGTCGTCGACGGAATCAAGGCGCAGACCTAACTTTGGGATGAGATTATGTCCATCGATCAGGTAGGGCACGCTCCAATTGTATACCTTCCGGTTCGTTCGTGCGGCAGGCACAGGAACCTTTTGTAACTCAACCAGGCTTATTTCGTATATGAGTATATGGTCTGCGTGTGATAATCGCGCCTACATGTTTTATAATGGACTGCATATTCCATGTGTGAAATGGCTCTCAGAATTTCTGAGCGTTCAACAGGAGAACAAATGGCTAATCGAAATTCCGGTAAATTCATCGTTCCATCGCAGGGGGGCGCGATGCGTGGTTTCGTGAATCGTTTGAAGTTGATTGGGCGGCTGATGGCCGACCCGCGCGTGAACATCTTTATCAAAACCCTGCCCCTCGCATCCCTGGCTTATCTTATCTGGCCGCTGGATGCAATTGCCCTGCCCGTTGTGGGTATTCTGGACGATGCTGCGATTCTCTGGATCGGTTCGACGCTCTTTGTGGAATTGTGTCCGGACAATGTCGTGCAGGAACACATGCGCGAACTTGGCGGCGGTTCGGCGGATGAGGAAATCGTCGATGCTGATTCGACCGATATAAACGATAACCCATGATGAAACGGCTGATCCTTTTACTGGTACTCTCTGTTACAGCCTGCACTAACTCAAGCACACCGACTCTTCCCTCAACAACCGATCCCATTACAGAGACCTCCGCCCCCCCGACGGAGGTTCCTGCCACATCCATATCCGAATCG
>JBAVVF010000220.1:0-2112 GCA_049697155.1 Anaerolineales bacterium | reverse complement strand
AGTCTGTGGCGATTGTTGGCGCTTCCGCTCAGCCGGGAAAGATTGGTTACACGGTCATCGAAAATCTGCTCAAAGGCGGATACAAGGGCAAGATCTATCCGATCAACCCGACGGCAACCGAGATTCTCAACCTGCCGGTGTTCCCAAACATCGCGGCTGTCCCGGACAAAATCGACCTGGCGGTGATCACCGTCCCGGTCAAGCTGGCCTGTCAGGTCATCGAAGAGTGCGGGCAAAAAGGCATCAAGGCCCTGAGTGTCATCACCTCCGGCTTCAGCGAAGTTGGTCGTCAGGACCTCGAGCAGGAAATGCTCGAGATCGCCCGCAAGTATGGCATGCGCATCCTGGGCCCCAACATCGTCGGCACCCTGTCCAACTCGGACAAGCTGAATGCCTCCTTCGCCCCGTTCCTGCCGTTCCCCGGCAAGGCCACCCTCATCACCCAGAGCGGCGCCCTGCTGATCGCCATGGATGCCATCACTTACACCCGCAAGGTGGGTTTCGACAAGATGATCTCCATCGGCAACATGGCAGACATCGATTTTGCCGACCTGATCACCTGGCTCGACACGGACGAGAATACCTCCTGCATCTGCCTTTACATCGAAGGCTTCAAGGATGGGCGCAAGTTCATCGAAGCCAGCCGCAATACCAAGAAGCCGATCATCGCCCTCAAGGCAGGCGTTTCGGCACACGGCGCGGCCGCGGCAGCCTCCCACACCGGTTCACTGGCCGGAGCCGTGAAAGTCTACGGCGCGGCGTTCCAGCAGGCCGGCGTCGTGCAGGCCTCCGACCTGAACAACCTCTTCGACCGCACCCTGGCGCTTTCCCTCCAGCCCCCGCTGCGCAAGGAAAACCTGCTGATCATTACCAACGGCGGCGGCGTCGGCGTCCTGGCGACGGATGCGGGCGAGCGCTATGGCATCCCGCTGAAGTTCGCTCCCGAGGATGTCCAGACCGAGCTCAAGAAGCACATGCCCGATTACGGTTCGGCCAAGAACCCGGTCGACCTGACCGGCATGGCCGGCAACGACTGGTATTACAAGTCGGTCAAGTTCGCCTTCGCGCATCCCTGGACGGATGGCCTGGTAGTCCTTTATTGTGAAACCGCCATCACCAATCCGGTGGAAATTGCCCAGGCGGTCAAGAAGGCCATCGATGATGCGGGCGTCAAGGACCGCCCGGTGGTCGTGTCCATGGTCGGCGGGACGCGCTGCGACGAAGCCATGCAGTGGCTGGTCGAGAACGGCATCCCCGCCTACCCCACCCCGGACCAGGCCATGAATAGTATGGCGGCCCTGCGTGAGTACAACAATATCCGGCTGATGAACACCGGCGAGATCGAGAGCTGCGGTCCAAGGAGCTCCAAAGTTGCCCGCGAGATCATCGCCAAAGCCCGTGCCGACAATCGCAGTTCCCTGACGGAGATCGAGGCCAAGAAGGTCTTCGCCGCGTATGGCCTGCCGGTTGCAGAGACCAACCTTGCCAGGAGTGAAGACGAAGCCGCCGAGCTGGCCGCAAAGACCGGCTTCCCGATCGTGATGAAGGTCGTCTCGCCGGACATCATCCACAAGTCCGATGCGGGCGGCGTGAAGGTCAACATCAAAGACGAGGCCGGTGTACGGTCCGCCTACCAGACGATCACGAAGAACAGCAAGGCCTACAAGCCCGACGCGGACATCCGCGGCATCGCCGTGCAGGAGATGGCGCCCCTCGGGACCGAGGTCATCGTCGGCTCGATCAACGATCCGACCTTTGGCCCGACGATCATGTTCGGTCTGGGCGGCATTTTCGTGGAAGTGCTCAAGGATGTCACCTTCCGTGTTGCTCCCGTAAATAAAGAGCTGGTGAGGCAGATGATCAACGAGATCCACAGCGTTGCCATCCTGGCCGGCGCCCGCGGCGAATCGCCGCGCGACCGGGCCGCGCTCGAAGACCTGCTCTGCCGCTATGCCGGCATGGTCTATGACCTGTGCGACGAGGTGGCCGAGACGGATGCCAATCCGGTGCTCGTTTACGAAGAAGGCGCGGGGCTCAAGGTCGTCGATGCCCGCGTGATCCTGAAGAAGAAATAAAGTCACAATCCGTCATCCCCCTGAAGGGGACAATGTG
>JBAVVF010000219.1:0-6582 GCA_049697155.1 Anaerolineales bacterium | reverse complement strand
CTCTTCGACCTTTGCAGTTGCTCCGCTGATACGCGGCGGGCTTGGGCTTTCGCAGGATACCTTGATTGCTGTTGTCCTCATGATCCAGTTTGTGGCGTTCTTTGGAGCGCTCTTCTGGGGCAGGCTCGCAAAGTGGATTGGAGCGAAGGAATCCATTATTATCAGTCTTGTGATCTGGCTGGGTGTGGTGCTCTATGCCTTTTTCGGCTTGAGAAGCGAAAGCCGGGCCATGGAATTCTTTATCCTCGGCGCTTTCATCGCCCTCGTCATGGGCGGATCGCAAGCCATCAGCCGCAGTCTGTTTGCCCAAATGATCCCCGCCGGCAAGGAAGCCGAATTCTATTCCTTTTACGAGGTCAGCGAACGCGGCACCTCGTGGACGGGGCCTCTGATCTTCGGTCTTGCAAATCAGATTATGCACAGTCTGCGCTGGGGTATTCTGGCACTCATCGTTTACTTCTTTGCAGGATTGATCGTCCTGCCGTTCGTGAACGTCCAGAAAGCCATGGACGATGTGAAGAAACACTCCTGAACAAAACAGACCGAGGCGAAGAACCTTGGTCTGTTTTGTTTGTGAAAATTCACAACTTCGGCAGCACGATCGACTGCTGCTTCTGGTACTTGCCCTTCTTGTCCGCGTACGAGATCTCGCATTCCTCATCCGCTTCGAAGAACAGGACCTGGGCCAGGCCCTCGTTGGCATAGATCTTGGCCGGCAGCGGCGTGGTGTTCGAGATCTCGAGGGTGACGAAGCCCTCCCACTCCGGCTCGAAGGGAGTCACATTCACGATGATTCCGCATCTTGCATACGTCGATTTTCCGAGACAGATCGTCAGCACCTTGCGCGGGATCCGGAAGTATTCGACCGTGCGCGCCAGAGCAAACGAATTCGGCGGAATGATACACACATCGCCAATGTAATCCACCATGGATTTTGTGTCGAAGTTCTTGGGGTCAACCGTGGCCGAAAAGACATTGGTAAAGATCTTGAATTCATCCGCCACGCGGACATCATATCCGTACGACGAGACACCGTACGAAACCACTCCGTCGCGGACCTGCTTCTCCTCGAAGGGTTCGATCATGCGCTGTTCGTGTGCCATCTTGCGGATCCAGTGATCAGGTTTGAGTCCCATATCTTCTCCAGTCCAAGTTTATTTGACGATAAAAACAATCTGCGTAAGTTTGCCCGATTCTACTTCAACCCAACGTTCATAAACTTGACCATTCACCTTGACTGCAATGCGATAATCACCGGCAGGCAGCTCACCCAATGCCGCACTTTCCTCTCCATATAACGTCTCAGGTGAATAGGTGGTTCCGTAGTAGGATTTGACGTGCCTCTGGGAGCGATCAAGATAATATCGGACAGTCAGTTCTGCATACCTGACCAGCTTCCGATCCTGATCGACGACCAAGATCATCAGCGTGCCCAGCGGTATCCCGTTCGCATCTTTCGCGGGTGCAAGCCAAAGCTCGGGATTTTGTGTGGCAGAATAATCCGTGCCCTCCCCGCGGCGGACCTCGAAGTGAAGGTGACTGCCGATCGCCGCGCCTGTGCTGCCGACTTCACCTATTTTATCGGTGGTGAAGACTTCCTGCCCCTCTTCCACCTCGACCTGGGAAAGATGCGCGTACAAAGTAAACAACTTATCGTCATGCTCGATGACAACCAGATTTCCATAAAAGTTTTCCCAGGGAGAATAGATGGCCTGTCGATCAGGCCCGGCGAAGATGACGATGCCCCTGGCCGCGGCGTAGACGGGCGTTCCGCTCCGGTTGGAGAATTCCACCCCGTGATGCGGTTCGCGCGTCCCGTTGGCGGTTGACCCGTACCGGTAGGTCGCCTCCACCCGGTCGTTCCCCGACGGCTCAATCGGGCGCTGCAGGATGAAATGGCCTTCGCTGATGCAAAAATCCACCGCGAAAGGATCACAGGGAATCTCTGCAACAGACGTAAGGGTTGGAACCGGAGTCGGATGAAGGGATGTGTTTGTCGGAATGACTTTTGTATTCACCACAACGGGAGTTGCGGTCGCTTCGACATTTGCACAGGCTGCCAGGAGCAGCAGCAAAAAGATGACCAGGATTTGCTTCATCAGTTAAGTTTTTCACCGCGAAGACGCGAAGCCTGTCTGACTCTTCGTGAACCTGGCGATCTTCGCGGTGAAAAGTTAAATCCCTGCGCGTGTTTCCACAATACCGTGGATCTCTTTCTCAAGCTCATCGGCTCTGGCTTCCAGCTCCTTCAACTCTTCCAGCATCTTCTCCCCCACCGATTTATCTTCGAGTGAATTGAGGTTGATCTTGACGTTATAGCAGGCTCCGGTCAGCGCGGCGCGCGACATGGCAAAGCCGGACATGGAGTCACTGACCGCGTTGATGTTGCCTTCCCTGGCACATTTGCAGGCCAGCTCCATCACCTTGACGGCATCCCTGGCGACCCGCAGAGGGACGCGCGCCGCGTTGAGGGTGGCCAGATGAATGGTCGCAGTCCGCTTGGACTGTTCCTCTTCCGTCTCCTTCGGGAGCTTGAACGCGCCCATGACGGCTTCGAACGCAGCCGAGTCATCCTCCACGGCCTGGGTCAGCTCCTTGCGCAGACTCTCCGCCATGACGCGGATGGCCTGCATCTGCGCTTCGACCTCGGCATATTTCTTCTTGCCGATCGTCAATCCCGCCACCATCGCGACCAGTCCGGCGCCCATGGCGCCGGCGTAGGCTGCGGCCGAGCCGCCGCCCGGCGTCGCGGTCGGGGCGGCCAGCTCCTCGATGAAGGAAACCGGCCTCGACTGCGGAGCCGACGCGGAAGATGCCGTCAGCCGGGATTCCAACACCTGTTCCTTGTCGAATCCATCGAGCTGGGTGTACCAGACGGCCGCGTCGACCAGGGCATCCTGCGGGATCAATCCGACCAGTTCGCTATGATGGATGCCAACGCCATAGCGCTGGGCTTCCCGCCGGATGGTCTCCACGACGCGCGCAATCGGCGTCTCGTGGAAGTTCGTCAGGTTCATCGAAACCTGGGCCCGGCCTTCCACGAAGAAGCCGCTGCCCTTCACATAGCGAAGTCCGCCCGACGAATTGCGGATGGCCTTGGCGATCTTCTTTGCAATGCTGACATCATCCGTCGTGAGGTAGACATTGAAAGCGATCAGCGGATTGCGGGCCCCGATGACCGTCGCGCCCGCGCTGCCGAGCCTGGCGGGACCATAATCCGGCTGGCGCTCAGGATTGGATTCGATCTCAGCCTTGAGCCCTTCGTACTGGCCTTTGCGGATGGTTTCGAGGTTGGCGCGCTCGGGCCGGATCGCCGCGGCTTCATACAAATAGACCGGGATGTTAAGCTCGTGACCGACGCGTTCTCCCAGGCGCTTCGCCAGCGCGACACAATCATCCATGCTCGCGCCGCTCAACGGGACAAACGGAACCACATCCGTCGCACCGATGCGCGGATGCTCGCCGGTATGGTTGTTGAGGTCGATCAGCTCGGAGGCAGTCTTGACGGCCCGGAAGGCAGCTTCCTCCACCGCAAACGGCGGACCCGCGAACGTGAGGACGGTCCGGTTGTGGTCGAGGTCGGACGAACGGTCGAGGAGCTTGACCTCGCCCACCGATTCAATGGCCGCGACGATCTGGTCGATCACTTCGGGCCGCCGTGCTTCGGAAAAGTTGGGAATGCATTCGATTAGTTGAGTAGTCATGTAGTTGGATAGTTTGGTAGTTGGGATTTGGGATTAAGATTTGATAGGGGCAATTATAAGAGGATTAAGTAATATTGGCATCACCTTTCCCGTCCTTGAACCACTCGTTCCGAAATCAACGACGTCACTTGTTAGTCCCCGGTCACGTTCGTCAGGCTGCATCTGCTGTTCATGAACTTTGGTCGAGCAAAGCTCCCGTGCTCAAATAGGAGATTTTGTTTGTCAGGCTTAGAGACTGTTTCTTAAAGACTCTTTGGGACACGGACACCACGGATTTACCCTGCGGGTACGATGTCACTGAGTTTCACGGAAAAACCGTAATAAAAAGGCTCCTTTCCGTGGTTTCCGTGAAATCCGTGTCCAAGCGAAGCAGTCATGTGGATAAAAAAGACGGCAATAACGACTTAAGAAACACTCTCTTAGGATTAAGACCTGGAATATCTTCTCAAAAGGTTTACAAAAGAATGATTTGACGTAACTACAATTTGTAGCTACAATCAAACTATGAGATTCGAGTGGGATGAAAAAAAGCGACTCATAAATATCAAGAAGCATGGCATTGACTTCATTGATGTTCCCGCAATATTTGCGTTGGACACCGTGACTGTGATCGATGACCGATTTGAATATGGAGAAGTACGCTATCAAACCCTGGGATTACTTAAGAGTCGGGTAATACTTGTTGTCCACACCGAATCGGAAACTCTTATCCGTATTATTTCGGCCCGAAAGGCAACCAAATATGAAGAAAAAATCTACTTCGACCAAATCAAAGACTGACCTTGAGCGCCTCGACAAAATGAAGGATGAAGACATTGATCTTACCGACATTCCGGAAATTACGCCAGAAATGTTCGCAAAAGCAATCGTGCGACGCGGGCTGAAGCCGCGCACAAAGAAGCAAGTGACCTTGCGTGTCGATAGCGATGTCCTGGAATGGTATAAGAAGCAGGGGCGCGGTTATCAGACGAAAATCAACCTTCTGCTGCGGGCGTACATGAATGAACATCGGAGTCAAGGTGACTAGTGCAAAAACTCCTGCCACTTGCAGGAGTTTTTTGTTTCCCTATGCGGAAATTCAAGTATGATTGGCACAGGCATTACGCCAGACCATCATTCAAAGGGACTTTCAATGAAATTATTTCCACATCCGTTTTTAGGCGACGCGGACAAATATAAGATGGCCGCTCTGGCGCGCGAGTTCGATCCCATCAACCTCCACGTCATCGATCTGCCGTACCGGCTCAGTTCCTGGGCATTGGATGACCCGGACAACATTGGGCTGTGGTTCAACGAGTACAACCAGCTCGTCGGCTGGGCCGTGCTCCAATCTCCTTTCTGGACGATCGATTACGTGTTGCATCCAAGCGCCGAAGCAGAGCTGCTTCCAAAGATCCTGCGCTGGGCAAGCGAACGGGTGTACAAAATCATGGACACTCCGTTCGGACGCCCGACCTGGTTCGCGATGGTGTTCGAGGAGCAGGCGGCCCGGATCCGTGATCTGGAGGCGGCCGGGTTCCAGTGCCAGGCGAACGTGGGGGAGGATTCCTGGTCAAAGGTGCTCATGAAGCGTTCAGACCCGACGCCCGTCAGGCTGTACAAGCCACGCCCCGGATTTAAAGTCCGTTCGCTGGCCGGACAGGAAGAAGTGCAGGCCTACGTCGAGCTTCATCAAGCGGTGTTTGGAAGCCGGAACATGACTGTCGGCTGGCGGACGCGTACGCTCCAACATCCGGACTACAGGCGCGACCTGGATATCGTAGTCGAAGCTCCGGACGGACGCCTGGTCGCCTTCTGCATTTGCTGGTTTGACGAAGAGACCTGCAGCGGGCACGTCGAGCCCCTGGGCTGTGACGAGGAGTTCCGCGCCCAGGCCCTCGGCCGGGTCGCCCTTGCGGAGGGACTGCACCGCCTCCAGTCACTCGGGGCCAAAGAGATCTATGTCGAAACGGATAATTATCGCAACACCGCCTTCCGGCTCTATGAGTCGTTCGACTTTCAGGTGATCAAAAATGTTCTGGTATACCGCAAGGATTACGAAGGCTAGGGGCGGAAAGCCAGGAGCGCGTACGCTGAAAAAACTCCCATCCGCATGGACGGGAGTTTTTTGTTTGTGAGATGGATGCCGCAAATACTGTTGTTTTCCGGAAAGAGCCTCTATAATTGTGTCACAATAAGATTCCCTCGCCACACTGTATTCCCCTGGGAACACCGTGAAAATACTCGAAACCGAGCGATTAATACTTCGGCAGTTCTCCCTTGAAGATGCCTCATTCATTCTCGAACTGGTGAACGATCCATCATTCATTCAAAACATCGGCGATCGCGGCGTACGAACGCTGGACGACGCCCGGTCATACATTCAGAACGGACCCATCGCCAGCTATGCCCGGAATGGTTTCGGCCTGTATCTGGTTGCGCTGAAGGATACCGGCGAGTCGCTGGGCATGTGCGGGCTGATCAAACGGGACGGGCTGGACGACGTCGATATCGGATACGCGTTCCTGCCGAGGTTCTGGTCGAAAGGTTATGCCATCGAAGCCGCGCAGTCCGTAAAAACATACGCAAAAGATCAGGTGGGATTGAAACGGATCGTAGCCATCACCGATCCGGCCAACGAAGGTTCGATCCGCGTCCTGGAAAAGCTTGGGCTGCACTTCGAGAAGATGGTCAGGTTGTCAGCCGACGACATCGAATTAAAGCTGTTTGCGGTTGATTTCGAAAAGCCAACTCTTGCAAACATCTAACCACGGAGACACAGAAGCACGGAGTATTTTCCCTGTTTTTTTCTCCGTGTCTTTATTATCCCCGTCAGGGGACAGTGGTTTGAAAGGCTTTCCTCATGACTTTAGACATTACCCGTCACAGACTTCACAAC
>JBAVVF010000218.1:0-2483 GCA_049697155.1 Anaerolineales bacterium | reverse complement strand
CCTTGCCGTTGGTCAGCCGGCGGACCAGGTCCTGGACCATCGGCATGCGTGACGAACCACCGACCAGCACAACTTCATTGAGTTTGCTGGCGTCCATGCCGGCGTCCTTGAGCGCGGCCTCGAACGGCTTGCGGCAGCGCTCGAGCAAATCTTCTGTCATCTGCTCGAATTTCGAGCGGCTCAGCTTCAACTGCAAATGCTTCGGCCCGCTGGCATCCGCCGTGATGTACGGCAGGTTAATCTCGGTCTCCATCACCGTGGAAAGCTCGATCTTGGCCTTTTCGGCAGCTTCGCGCAGGCGCTGTAAGGCCTGACGATCACTGCGCAGGTCGATGCCCTGCTCCCGTTTGAATTCATCCGCGGCCCAATTGACGACGCGCTGATCCCAGTCATCGCCGCCCAGGTGTGTGTCACCGTGTGTGGCCTTGACTTCGATCACGCCTTCGCCCACTTCCAGGATGGACACATCGAACGTACCGCCGCCCAGATCGAAGACCAGGATCGTTTCATTCTTTTTCTTATCCAGACCATAGGCGAGTGCCGAGGCGGTCGGCTCGTTGATGATGCGCAGGACTTCGAGTCCCGCGATCTTGCCGGCATCCTTGGTCGCCTGGCGCTGGCTGTCGTTGAAGTACGCCGGCACAGTGATCACGGCCTGTGAGACAGACTGGCCGAGGTAGGCTTCCGCATCGGCTTTCAATTTGCCCAGGATCATGGCGCTGATCTCCTGCGGCGAATATTCGCGTCCCGTCACCGGAATCTTCACGCGCACATCGTCCGCAGGGCCCGGGACAACCTCATACGAAACCATCTTGCGTTCCACTTCGGTCTCTTCAAAACGACGCCCGATAAAACGCTTGATGGAATAAACAGTGTTTTCCGAATTGACGACGGCCTGCCGCTTCGCGGTCTGACCGACGAGTCGTTCACCGTTCTTATTGAAGGCCACCACCGACGGGCATAATCTGCCGCCCTCCGAGGTGGAGATCACGGTGGGGGTACCACCTTCCATGACCGACACAACGGAGTTGGTTGTGCCGAGGTCAATGCCAATAATTTTTGCCATATGCTACTCCTTGCACAAATTTCATCTGCGTAGTTGGCTCTGAAGAATATCCACTACACAATTTTCCAATGTTCACATCTTACCCACCTTGTGCAAGAATAGTATTAACTTTATGTAGAAATTGAATTGGATTGACCCCCTCCCGAGCCCTCCCCCAAATCCACAAAAAAATTAGGATAAGTAGTTAAAAGATTCCTTGTGGATTTGGGGGAGGGTGCCCGAAGGGCGGGTGGGGGTCATGGCTCGCTGACCTTCACCCAGTCAAAGACGGCCACGACCGGTGCGTTTTCAAAGGAAGAGGCCGTAATCCCGATTTTGCCGTCGCTGAGCTCAAAACGGCTCACATCGATATTCCGGAGCAGGGTCTGATTGACAAAAAGCGCGACGGTGGTCCCTGAACAGGCCAGCCCGATCTCCTGCGAGGCGCCGCTGGGCTGGATTGCCCCAGACGACCCAGAGGCGATCGGGAGATAATTCGCAATTCCGGTGGACAGCCATTTCCCGTAAAGCACATTGTAGGTTCCATCCGTGCCGACGTTATATTCAAGCCAGCCATCGTCTTCACTGTAGCGGCAGATCAGACCGATGAAGGCCGGGCTGCCGGCCTGGTTGGTAAACTGCGCATCGACACGTACCTCGGAATAATTCTGGGCGCCATAGAGAGCGTACATCCACATATAGGGGGAATCCATTTGCAGGGTCAGGCGGCTGTTCCCGGTTTCGACCTTCGGCACGCCCTCACTGCCGGCCTGAAGGATTACCCAGCCTGCCAGCGAGGCGTCGAATTCATCCGTGAAGAGGCGCGGGAATGGAGTCGCGGTCAGCTCGAGGGTGGCCGTCGGCTGGGGGCTGGCGGTGGCAGGCACCGGCGAGGGGGACAGCGTCGCGGTCGGAAAGAGCGGGGCGACCGGCGTCGGGGTCGCGGCCTGGCAGGCAGAGAGAAAGATAAGACATCCGAAAAGAAGCTTTTTCATGGCGCTTATTGCCGCGTGTTTCATAAAAAGTTAAACCTTTCCTATTGTTTTGTAAAATGAATTTATACTCCAAGTTTGCCTGCTCATGCGGCACTATGTAAAACACAATTGCCCGGAGCTTTGTTCCAAATAAACAAATTGTCCAGCATGATTTGCTAAGCAAATCGACTGCTGGACAATCAAAGGTGGAGATGGCGGGAATTGAACCCGCGTCCGAAAGATTCGACCCTCGGAAATCTACGAGCGTAGTCAGATGAAGTTCGTCATCGCAGAGGTCTCATCTGGCAGGAACTCTCTGCAACCAGCCGCTAGTCTTTCGCGCATTCAGCGGCGTCGTGCGCGGCACTCCGCCATTGTCTCGCCCGGTCCGTCACCCGACGGAGAAAGGTGCCGGCGGACGTGGCGCCCGTAGGCGCCAGCTGTTACGTCGATCGCTTATGCAG
>JBAVVF010000217.1:0-1574 GCA_049697155.1 Anaerolineales bacterium | reverse complement strand
CATCTCAGCTCTGCTTTTAATCATCACAAGCCTGCTATCAAACATTTAATACCTGCTTTTAAACATCTCATCCGTGCGATTTAATATATCGTGTCTGATTACCTTGCACTTTCAAATCTGGACGCTGACACCTGCACTGCACCAAACGCAGTGCGGTGCAAGTGTCCACGCTGACAACGCAGATCTTCCTTTTCTACTTGTTTACCTGCTTCCTGTATACTCTTTTACCAATTCTTCCGCCCGATCGATCCTCACGACCTTCTCGGCCACCATCTGGGCCGCGACCTTTTCGATCAGTTCGCCTGCCGCGCCGGCCGCGATGGCGACCTGCCTGGCATGCAGCGACATGTGTCCGCGCTGGATGCCTTCGGTGGCGAGGGCTCGCAGGGCCGCCATATTCTGGGCGAGCCCGGCGGAGACGATGATCTCGGCCAGCTCACTGGCGGTCCTGACGCCCATCAGCTTCACCGCGGCCTGGGCCGCCGGGTGGACTTTGGTCGCACCGCCGACGATTCCCACCGCCATGGGCATCTCGAGAGTACCAACCAGGTTCCCATCCGCGTCCCTGCCCCAGTTCGATAATGAAGTGTACTGACCCGAGCGGGCGGCATAGGCATGTGCACCGGCTTCGATGGCGCGCCAGTCGTTCCCGGTGGCGATGACGACCGCGTCCACACCGTTCATGATGCCCTTATTGTGGGTCGCGGCCCGGTAGGGGTCCGCGGCGGCGAAGGCGTAGGCGGCGATGATGCCGTCGCGGACGTCTTCGCCCGTGTACGTCGGGATGCCATCCCGACCTGCGAACGCCAGGTCCCTGACCGGAATCGTACAACGCGCCCGCGCGATCCGTCTATCCGCCAGATTTGAAAGGATGCGCAGATGGACTTTCCCGCCGGTGATGGACTCAACCCTCGGCGCAAGCCGTTCACAGGCGGTATTGACCGCGTTCGCGCCCATCGCGTCACGGACATCATAGATGAGGTGAACGACCAGGAACGGCCCGATGGGGGAGTCCTCGATCAGGCGGACTTCGAGGTCACGCGCACCGCCGCCGAACTTCTTCAGGACCGGGTCGATCGCATCCGCCTCGGCGAGCAGCTCGGCTTTATGCTCGTATAGTTTGAGCTTCGCTTCATCTAAGTTGGTGACATCGATGACCTGCATCTGTCCGATCATGAGCGGATCGGTGGTGGTGGCCGTAAATCCGCCGCCGGCCCGGGCAAGTTTCGCCATGAACGAGGCGCCCGCCACGACCGAGGGCTCTTCGATCACCATCGGGACGAGGACATCCCGTCCGTTCACCTGGAAGTTCAGCGCGATCCCCAGCGGCAGGCTGTACAGGCCGATGACGTTTTCGATCATGTGATCGGCGGACTCAGGGGAGAGTCCGCCCGTGGTTAGCGGAAGCAGGCCTTCGGGCGTGAGATCCGACGCCTCCAGCAGTCTGCTGCGGCGTTCATCCAGGCTGATATTGTAGAATCCGGGAATGCGGGAATTTGTCATTAGGTAACCTTTACAAAAATGATTGTATGCCGGCTTTCTGCCAAAATCTATCACATTTTATGAGATAATAG
>JBAVVF010000216.1:0-4123 GCA_049697155.1 Anaerolineales bacterium | reverse complement strand
TGACAGTCAGTACCTTTAGCTGTCTACTCTAAGATGTCCGGACCTGGCAGATCCTCGCAAAGTGGGTCTGTCAGGTCTGGCTATGGAGGTCGTTATGCTCAACTACATCATCCGGCGTATCCTCTATGCCTTCATCATGATCGTGCTGGTCTCGTTTGCCAGTTTTGTGATCATCAATCTGCCTCCAAGTGACTTCCTGACACAGAAGCTCGAGCAATTACGGGCACGCGGCGACCGCAGTGCCGAGGGTCAGATCGAGACTTATCGAAAGCGCTATAACCTGGACAAGCCGTTCATGTGGCAATACACCAATTGGGCCGTCCACTTCGTACAGGGAGATTTTGGTGAGTCGTTTGAATATGAACGCCCTGTCAGCGAGATGCTCGGCGAACGCGTGACCATGACCATCATTCTGGGCGTTGCAACTCTGCTTGTCGTCTGGGTTCTCGCCATTCCACTGGGGGTCTATTCAGCGGTGAGGCAATATTCCCTGGGAGATCAGATCATTACCACGCTCAGCTTTGTGGGCCTGGGAATGCCAGGCTTCCTGTTGGCCTTGCTGATCTTATATTTTGCGATCACAGTTTTGAACGTGGAAGCCACCGGACTGTTTTCCACGAAGTACATGGATGCACCCTGGAGCTGGGGACGCTTTGTGGATCTGATGAATCACCTGTGGATCCCGGCGATCATCAGCGCCATCACCGGCGTCGGCGGTCTGACCCGCATCATGCGCGGCAACCTGCTCGAGACGCTGGGCCAGCCGTTCGTCGAGGCGGCCCGGGCCCGCGGTCTCGAGAACCGGACCGTTATCTGGAAGCATGCCGTGCGGATCGCCATCAACCCCCTGATCGTCATCCTGGGTTCGGAGGCCCTGCCAGGCATCATTGGAGGCACCGGGCTGGTCTCGATCGTGCTCAACCTGCCAACGATCTTCCCGCTGTACATCGATGCCCTGCGCAAGCTGGACATGTACATGGCGGGCACGTGCATCATCCTGATTACGGTGCTGGTCCTGATCGGCAACCTGCTGGCGGACATCGCCCTGGCCTGGGCCGATCCCCGCATCCGGTTGGAATAACAGAGCTTATCCCAGCGAAGGATGCCTAACATGCGATACCGCTATCTTGGCCGGACAGGACTCAAAGTCAGCGAGCTATGCCTGGGGGCAATGACATTTGGCCGCGAATCCACGGAAGAGGTCAGCTTCCAGATGCTGGACTGCTTCGTGGAGGCAGGTGGAAACTTCATCGACACTGCCGATGTGTACTCCCAGGGCATCTCGGAGGAGATCCTGGGGCGCTGGCTCACAGACAAACAGCGCGATGATTTCGTCATCGCCACCAAAGTACGCTTCCCGATGGGCCCCAGTCCGAACGACCTGGGCTTGAGCAGAAAGCACATCCTTTCTGCCGTTGAGGCCAGTCTGCGCCGCCTGAACACAGACTATATCGACTTGTATCAGGTGCACATGTGGGATCCCGCGGCACCGCTCGAGGAAACGCTCGCGGCCCTGGATCAACTGGTGTCCAGCGGGAAAGTCCGGTACCTGGGCGCAAGCAATTATGCGGGCTACCAGCTCCAGAAGGCGATCGACCTCAGCCGCCGGAATGGATGGGAAGCTTTCGCATGTCTCCAGCCCCTCTACAACCTGCTAGACCGTTCCTTTGAGTGGGAACTATTGCCAGTCTGCGAGGCGGAAGGTGTGGGCGTGATCCCATGGAGTCCGCTGCGCGGAGGCTGGTTGAGCGGGAAATATCGCCGGGGGATGTCGGCGCCTCTCCCGGATACACGCGTCGAGGAAGCTGCCAAAAAGGGCTGGAGCGAGTCCTGGGACCTGTATGCCAACGAGCGGACCTGGCAGGTCATCGATACCCAGCTTGCCATTGGCGCGGAAGTCGGGAAGACTCCGGCGCAGGTCGCGCTGAACTGGCTGCTGTGCAAGCCCGCGATCACCGCACCCATCCTGGGGGCACGCACACTGCCCCACCTGGAAGACAATCTTGGGGCGACAGGTTGGTCGTTGACTCACGAGCAGGTGACCCGGCTCGATGAGGCTTCGGCGCTCCCCCTCCCCTATCCGTATGATTCGCTGGCTCAACAGCGCGCCAGTCGCGGCCGCTGAACGTTTAGCGTCATGAAGTTATAGGAGATCACATATGGCTGTCGTAGACCAAACCCAACCCACCCCCCTGACGGCACCTTCTCCCAAGAAAAAGCAGGTCAGCCAGAGTTACTGGAGCCTGGTCTGGTGGAAGTTCAAGCGCAACCGCATGGCTGTCGTTGGCGGCATTCTTTTGATCGTCTTCTATGTATCGTTTGTGCTGATCCCGGAGTTTATCTCCCCCTATTCCATCACACAGACGTCAAACTATGCGGAAGCCCCAGCCACGAAGCTGCACTTTGTCGATTCGGAGGGCAAGTTCCATGCCCGCCCCTTCGTCTACGGCATGGAACAGAAACTGGACTTCAAGACCCGGGCCCGCACCTATGTCGAAGATACCACCCGCGTCTATCCGCTCTACTGGTTTGTGCATGGCAATCCCTACAAATTGTTTGGCTTCATCCCCATGGATCTTCACCTCTACGGCGTGGACCAGAAGGCGGACCCGGACGCGATCGTGCTGATCATGGGCTCGGATGCGCTGGGACGCGACTGGTTCACACGCATCCTGTACGGAGGCCGCCTCTCGCTCCTGATCGGCTTGATCGGCCAGTTAATGACCATCGCTTTTGGGATGTCGCTCGGTGTGGTCTCAGGCTTTTACGGCGGCGCAGTCGATCAGGTCATCCAGCGCACGACCGAATTCCTGAATGCCTTTCCGGAAATCCCGCTCTTCATGGCGCTGGCCGCGGCCATCCCACAGTACTGGCCACAGATCTACGTATACTTCATGCTGACCCTAATCCTGTCCTTCGTAAGATGGGGAGGGCTGGCCCGCCAGGTGCGCGGCTTGATCCTGTCGCTGCGCGAGCGCGAATACGTGCTGGCGGCCAAGAGCGCGGGCGCTTCGGATGCGCGCCTGATGTTCCGGCACCTGCTCCCGGGCACGTTGAGCCACGTGGTCGTGATCGCCACACTTGCCATCCCGGGCATGATCCTGGCAGAGACATCCCTGAGCTGGCTCGGACTTGGCTTGCGTCCGCCATTGACCAGCTGGGGCGTGCTGCTGCAGGATGCCGCGACCGTGCGGGCCATCCATAACACCCCCTGGGAATTGTGGACGGTGCCATTCATTCTCGTGACCATCCTGGCCTACAACATGCTTGGCGACGGTTTACGCGATGCCCTCGATCCATACGGCACACGGTAATGAGGAGAATCCCATGAGCGAAAACATATCCGAACCCCTGGTCGAAGTCAAAGATCTGCGCGTCGAATTCGATGTGCGTTCCGGGATTGTCAAAGCCGTCGACGGTCTCAACCTGACCATCTATCGTGGAAGAACGGTGGGCGTCATCGGCGAGAGCGGCTGCGGCAAGTCCATGACGGCCCGTGCTATCCTGAACATGGTCCCCAAGCCGGGCAAGATCACAAGCGGCAACATTATCTATCACCGCCGCATGCAGAATAACGGTCACGGACAGATGGATGACATCATCGAGCTGACCAAGCTGGATCCCGATGGCAAGACCATCCGCGAGATCCGCGGCGGCGAGATCGGCATGATCTTTCAGGAACCGATGAGCTCTCTCACACCGGTCTATACCGCCGGGGCTCACATTCACGAGGCCGTGAGCCTGCACCACCTGACGCCCGTCCGCAAGGTCGGGGATCAAATTGCAGAGCAGGTGATGGCGCATCGCCAGATCTCCAAAGAGGAAGCCCGCGAGGTCGCCGTCAAGATGCTGCGCCGGGTCGGTATTCCCAAGCCCGATCAGCGCGTCGACAGCTATCCTCACCAGCTAAGCGGCGGGCAGCGCCAGCGCGTGATGATCGCAATCGCACTCTCCTGCGAACCATCGATGCTGATCGCGGACGAACCCACCACCGCCCTGGATGTTTCCATCGAAGCCCAAATCCTGGACATCATGCGCGAGCTCCAGGAGTCGGTCAACATGGCAATCATGTTCATCACCCACAACCTGGGTGTGATTGCCAGCATGGCTGAGGAGATTGTGG